>JAJQII010000009.1 GCA_021199295.1 Clostridia bacterium | reverse complement strand
TCTATATATAAATACACCTTATCTCACCAAAATCATATTATTATAAATAATTCTATCATACCTAATTAGGGATTGTCAATCCCTTTTTGAGTATTTATTATAAAATAAAATTATGAGTTTTCCCGAATTACTTTTAAATTTATTAAAAGAATTTAATATAACGCAAGCGCAGCTTTCAAAAGCAACGGGCATTCCTACCACCACAATTAATGGCTGGATTAAAGCCGGACGTTTACCCGATTATAATTCCATCAAAACACTTTGCTGCTACTTTGGTATCAGTGCGGACGAGTTATTACAACTTGAAAATATAAGTGAAAGCAACTTAAATGAGGAAGAAATGAAACTACTACGCTCCTTCAAGGCTGCACCCAAACGGACACAGCAGGCTGTAATAAGTATATTGAGTGAAATAAACGACAAATAAAAAAACGACTGGTTTTACATTAAATCAGCCGTTTTTCTTTTAAAAATCATGTAATTATGTGTGACATAATACATTTTAAATTATTCAGATAAATATTCGTCTATGGCCTTTGCTGCCGTTTTGCCTGCGCCCATTGCAAGGATGACTGTTGCCGCTCCCGTTACGGCGTCGCCGCCTGCATAAACACCTCTCTTAGACGTAGCGCCCGTTTCTTCTTCTACAATAATGCCGCCGTGTTTATTTACTTCAAGCCCTTTAGTTGTGTTCTTGATGAGCGGGTTGGGACTTGTGCCTATAGACATTATAACACAGTCAACGTCTATTACGTATTCACTTCCCGGGATTTCCACAGGGCGTCTTCTTCCCTTTTCGTCAGGCTCGCCAAGTTCGCACTTTATAACTTTAATGCCTGTTACAAATCCGTTTTTAGGATCGCGCCTGTCGTCGGGATTATGGTATCCGATAATTTCTACAGGGTTACGTAAAATATCAAATATAATCCCTTCTTCCTCGGCGTGTTCAACTTCTTCCTTACGGGCGGGAAGTTCTTCCATCGACCTGCGGTATACGATATGTACGCTCTCCGCGCCAAGTCTTAACGCAGTACGCGCTGCGTCCATTGCAACATTGCCGCCGCCAACTACAGCTACGCGCTTTGCGTGCATTATTGGCGTTGAAGAACTATCTTTATATGCCTTCATAAGATTGCTGCGGGTTAAAAACTCATTGGCTGAATATACGCCTTTAAGGCTTTCGCCGGGTATACCCATAAAGCGGGGAAGTCCTGCGCCAGAACCGACAAAAACAGCCTCGTAACCGTCTTCAAAAAGCTCGTCTATCGTTATGGTTTTGCCAACGACAACATTTGTCTGCACGTCCACGCCATATTTCTTAAGGGCGTCAACTTCCTTTTGTACGATGCTCTTTGGCAATCTGAATTCTGGAATACCGTAAACGAGAACGCCGCCTGCAAGGTGCAAAGCCTCGAAAATGGTTACTTTATAGCCTTTCTTAGCAAGGTCTCCTGCACAAGTAAGTCCTGAAGGACCTGAGCCAATTACGGCGACTTTGTGTCCGTTGCTTTGGGGAAGTTCAGGTTCACCCGAAAAATTCTTATTATGGTAATCGGCAACAAAGCGTTCCAGCCTGCCTATGCCCACAGGCTGGAATTTAATGCCCAATGTGCATTTAGATTCGCACTGTGTTTCCTGCGGACAAACCCTGCCGCACACTGCGGGTAAAGACGAGCTTTGCGAGATAATGTTGTAAGCGCCTTCAAAATCTCTTTCTTTTACTTTTGATATAAAATCAGGAATGGAAATATTTACGGGGCAACCCTGTACGCAGGGCTGGTTTTTGCAGTTTAAGCATCTGTTAGCTTCTGCTATAGCTACTTCTTCGGTATAGCCTAATGCTACTTCCTGAAAATTTCTTGCCCTTATTTTAGGTTCTTGCACGGGCATTTCGTGTTTTAAAGGTTGCAGTGCCATTTATTTTACCTCCTTTTTAAAGAGGTTACAAGTAGCCTCCCTTTCCTTAGCTTCAAAATCCACGTACATTCTTGAACGATCCATTGCCTCGTCAAAGTCCACTTCAAAGCCGTCAAAATCAGGTCCGTCAACGCAGGCGAATTTTGTTTTTCCGCCAACGGTAAGCCTGCAGCCTCCGCACATACCAGTCCCGTCTATCATTATGGGGTTCATAGAAACTGTTGTGGGAACATTGAACGGCTTGGTTGTAGCAACAACGAACTTCATCATTATTAAAGGCCCGATAGTTATAACTTTGTCATAATTTTCGCCATTTTCCAAAGCCTCTTTTAAAGGTTCGGTAACCACGCCTTTCCTGCCGTAACTTCCGTCGTCCGTCATTACGGTAAATTTATCGCTGCACGCAGCAAACTCTTTTTCAAGTATAAGCAAATCCTTATTTCTGAAACCGATTATAGAATGTACTTCACAGCCCATTTCGTGCAACTTCTGTGCAACGGGCAGGGCGATAGCACAGCCTACGCCGCCGCCTACGATACATACTTTTTTAAGCCCTTCCACCTCGGTAGCACATCCTAAAGGGCCGCAGAAGTCAGAAATATATTCCCCTTCGTTTTTTGTGTTGAGCAGCATGGTCGTAGCGCCGACAATCTGGAATATAATTTTTACTGTGCCTGCATTGCGGTCGTAACCGGCAACGGTAAGCGGTATTCTTTCGCCATCGTCATCTACGCGAAGAATAATAAACTGCCCGGGTTCAGCTTTTTTTGCAACCATGGGAGCAAGTATATCCATCATCGTAACGGTGGAGTTCAGTTCTTGCTTTTTAACAATCTTGTACATTATAACTCCTCTTTAGCTTTTATAAGCTCTTTTATGTTTTTTATAAGGTGTACAGGGTACGGCGCGTCGAAATCATCCGCCCAACGCACTTCCCTTATTACACCTGCCTGTAAATGGTTGTGCCTGCCTAAAGGTGCAACCACTACGTCGCCTACTTCCGCCGTATCAAACTTACAGGCATACCAATATTTTATACCGGCAACATTTGGATCGTCGGGGAATTCGACTGCCGTAAAACACATTAACCTGTTCATATGATATATTATATCATATTATTTTTTAAAAGTTCAACAAAATAAGGCTTACAAATTGCGTTAGTAAGCCCTATTTTATTAATTTAAAAGATTATTCGTAGTCGACTACGTTTATCCACTTATGCAAAAATTCCTTTTCTTCTTCAGGTGCTTTTACAAGGCGTGAAGCCGCGACAATGGGAATCCACTTTTGAACGTACTGAATTGCCGTATCACTCTTTTTGCAGTAAAGTTTAAGGTACTTGTCGCCTAATTCTTCCTGCCCGTGCAGATAGAATAAAAGATAGGTGCGGGCTACGTCTGCAGCGGCATTGCCCTGGGTAGCGTGTGCCCAGTCGATTATATAGGGCGTGCCGTCACCGCCTATGATTACGTTGCTGGGGTTAAAATCGCCGTGGCAAAGTTTTACGTGCCGCTTCATACCGCCGAGGCGGGTATGAAGATCGTAACGCGTTGTAGCGTCCAGACCTGCCGCACTGATTTTACGCTGCATTTTTTCGGTAAGCATATTTAAAAGAGGAACTCTTTTTGAATGTACCGTCATCTGCAAATTTACAAACAGTTCAAGATATTCGTCAGTTTTATCAGGATTTTCTTCCATAAGCTGTTCAAGGGTTTTGCCGTCGATATAATTCATCGTAATAGACCAGCAGCCATCCACTACCGAAACAGCCCTGATTTTAGGTATGTTAAGGTCTGTTTCCTCTACCCTTGCATTATTCAAAGCCTCGTTCAAGATATCCGCCTTGGAATACTCTTTGTCGAATGTCTTTATAAGGTTGTCGCCTTCCCTGTAAATTTTTTTGCCCGGTCTGCGGACAAGTAACATTTCGTCGCTCATATTTTCCTCCTTAATTTTTACCGTAATATGCGTTGAGATACATCTGCTTGATTTCACTCATAAGCGGATATCTGGGATTTGCACCCGTGCACTGGTCGTCGAATGCCTGTTCTGTCATTTCGTCAAGGCGTGCAAGGAAGTCTTTTTCATCTATGCCGTAATCTTTGATAGTCTTCTTTATGCCTACCTTTTCTTTAAGGTCATCTATGGCTTTAATAAGATTTTCCAGCTTTTCGTTGTCATCTTTACCGCCCAAGCCTAACGATTCGGCAACTTCAGCGTAACGCCTTAAAGTCTTCGGGTGGTCGTACTGGCTGAAAGTACCCATCTTGGCAGGCGCTTCAGCCGCATTGAAACGAAGGACTTCGTCTATCATAAGCGCGTTAGCAACGCCGTGGGGCAGATGATGGAACGCTCCGAGTTTATGAGCCATTGAATGGCACACGCCGAGGAAAGCGTTTGCAAACGCCATGCCTGCCATAGTTGCGGCATTTGCCATCTTCTCCCTTGCAACCACGTCGGTCTGACCATTATTGTAAGCATCAGGCAGATATTTGAAAATAGTTTTTAATGCCTGTATGGCGAGCCCGTCGGTGTAATCGGTTGCCATTACCGATGCATACGCTTCAAGAGCATGCGTTACTGCGTCTATACCCGAAGCAGCCGTAAGTCCCTTGGGCGCGGACATATGAAGATCGGTATCTACAATAGCCATATTGGGCATAAGCTCGTAATCGGCAAGGGGATATTTTACTCCAGTCTTTTCGTCGGTTATAACGGCAAACGGAGTAACTTCTGAGCCTGTGCCTGCCGACGTGGGAATGGCAATAAAGTAAGCCTTTTCACCCATTTTAGGGAATGTATAAACCCTCTTGCGGATATCGATAAAGCGCATTGCCATATCCATAAAGTCAGCTTCGGGGTGTTCGTAAAGCACCCACATAATTTTACCTGCGTCCATTGCAGAGCCGCCGCCAAGGGCGATTATCGTATCAGGCTCGAATGCCGTCATCTGCTTTGCTCCCTCTATAGCGCACGCGAGGGTAGGATCGGGTTCTACATTAAAGAATGTTTCGTGTGCAATCCCCATTTCGTCGAGTTTATCGGTTATACACTTGGTAAAACCGCTCTTATATAAAAAGCTATCGGTGACGATAAATGCACGCTTTTTGTCCATCACCGTCTTTAACTCGTCAAGAGCAACGGGCAGGCAGCCTTTTTTGATATATACCTTTTGAGGCGCTCTGAACCAAAGCATGTTTTCCCTCCTTTCGGCAACTGTTTTTATATTTAATAAATGTTTAACGCCTACGTTTTCGGAAACTGAATTTCCGCCCCAAGAACCGCAGCCAAGTGTAAGCGACGGTGCAAGTTTAAAGTTGTAAAGGTCGCCTATGCCGCCGTGGGACGAGGGCGTATTTACAAGAATACGGCAAGTCTTCATTCTTGCGCTGAATTCGTTGAGCTTATCTTTCGCTGTGTTTACATTAAGATAAACGGAAGACGTGTGCCCGTAGCCGCCGTCGGCAATAAGCTTTTCGGCCTTGGAAAGCGCGTCAGAAAAATCCTTTGCCTTGTACATTGCAAGTACGGGGGAAAGTTTTTCGTGCGCGAATTCTTCAGAAAGGTCAACAGATTCAACTTCACCTATAAGAACCTTTGTGCTTTCTGGCACGTCCACGCCAGCAAGCTGTGCAATTTTGTAGGCGCTCTGCCCAACTATTTTCGCGTTCAGCGCACCGTTAATTATTATTGTCTTTCTTACTTTGTCAATTTCTTTGGAAGTAAGCACATGGCATCCGCGGGCGATAAATTCCTTTTTAACTTCGCCGTAAATCTTTTCGTCTACAATAACTGATTGCTCGGAAGCACAGATCATACCGTTGTCAAATGTCTTTGAATGGATTATAGAACTTACGGCAAGAAGGATATCAGCGCTTTCGTCAATGATCGCGGGTGTATTGCCAGCCCCTACTCCTAAAGCGGGCTTTCCGCTGGAATAAGCCGCCTTTACCATACCAGGGCCGCCCGTTGCAAGAATTGTATCCGATTCACCCATCAAAAGGTTTGTCATTTCAAGCGAAGGGCTGTCTATCCAGCCGATAATTCCTTCGGGAGCGCCAGCTTCCACGGCTGCCTCATAAACTAATTTTGCAGCGGCAATGGTACTCTGTTTTGCTCTGGGGTGAGGACTGATAATTACGCCGTTACGCGTTTTAAGGCATAAAAGCGTTTTAAAAATAGCTGTCGAAGTAGGGTTAGTCGTAGGAATAACAGCGCTTATAAGACCTATAGGCTCGGCTATAGTTTTATAACCGTAAGACTTATCTTCATCTATTACACCGCAAGTCTTTGTAGACTTGTACTTGTTGTAAATGTATTCTGCTGCGTAGTTGTTTTTGATAACTTTATCTTCCACTACGCCCATTCCCGTTTCTTCGACGGCGAGTTTCGCAAGGGGAATCCTTGCCTTGTTAGCAGCAATGGCACATGCCTTAAAAATAGCGTCAACCTGTTCCTGTGAATAAGTTGCGTAAATTTTTTGGGCGGCTTTTACTTTTTTGATCTGCTCTTCCAGTTTTTCAACACTGTCGCAAATATCGTAAGTAAACTTGAATTGCATATTGTTCTCCTATTTCTTTAACGTCTTTATAACGTTACATATATTATTGTGCTTTTTATATCGATAAAATAATATCAAATATATAGACCGATTGCAAGTATTTTATAAAAATTTTTTTGTCAGTCCCGTAAATGTTTATAAGTATAAAAA
>JAJQII010000003.1 GCA_021199295.1 Clostridia bacterium | reverse complement strand
CACAAAAATATTATAAAACAAACTAAGCCAAAAGTCAATACCCATAATAAAAAAACCGTCATAAATTGATATTAATGTTTTATTTCCTTAATTTTTTTGCCCCTGCGGCGAAAGGAATGTGTCATTGCGAGGGCAAAGCCCGCGGCAATCTAAGTAACTGAGTATTCAGCTATCGTTACGACCGACAGGAGCGGCACGCGCCTTTGTCATCCTGAGGAGTGCCGTAAGGCACGACGTGAGGATATCTGCGCCACATTATCTGAAACCTTTTACAATAGGGTGCACAGAGTGTCGCTAACGCTCGCGCACAATGACAGGTAGGTTTCTGTCGTCTCCCTTGTCTTCCCTGTAGGTTTTCCAATAATAAAGTAAAATAAAAGAAAATTGAGTGAACAATTAAAATTTGCCGTTTAATTTGTTGTTAAAGCCAAACTCTTTTGGTATAATTAAGCATATCGGCAAAGGTTAAGTATTATATGGACGATATTACAGAGGCACAACCGCAACAGGCGGAAAATAATTTTAACGGGGACGCGGTGGTATTCGACGGCGTCACTTTTTCGTATAACGAGCAAACAACGCCTGCCCTGAACAACATTTCTTTCACCGTAAAAAAGGGTGAATTTCTGGCAATAATCGGCCACAACGGCAGCGGTAAATCCACGCTTGCAAGGCTGATAAACGGGCTTCTGACATCCGACAGCGGTAAAATTACCGTGCTCGGGCTGGACGTGGACGATGATAAAAACACGCTCGAGGTAAGAAAACGCGCAGGCATAGTTTTCCAGAATCCTGACAACCAGACGGTTGCGTCCATAATAGAAGACGACGTTGCGTTCGGCCCTGAAAATATCGGGGTGGAACGCGAAGAAATAGGGCGCAGGATAGACTGGGCGCTTGGCGCGGTGGGTATGAATGAGTACCGCACAGGCACTACATCCCGCCTTTCGGGCGGCCAGAAACAGCGTATAGCCATAGCAGGCGTGCTTGCGCTCAAACCTGAAATTTTAATACTGGACGAATCCACGGCAATGCTTGACCCCAAGGGCAGGAAAGAGGTAATGAACGTTGTTGACCGCCTCAACAAAGAGGACGGCATGACGGTAATCCTTATTACCCACTTTATGGAAGAAGCCCTTCTTGCCGACAGAACTATTGTGTTGAACCGCGGCGAGATAGTAATGCAGGGCACGCCGCAGGATATATTTATGCACGCCGACAGGCTGGAAGCATACAACCTTACCCTTCCGCGCATAGGCATTATATGTAAAAAATTGCAGGAAAACGGCATAGAGGTAGATAACTGCCTTTACCCTGAACAGCTCGCAAGCGAGATTGCCAAAGCGGCGCAAGACAAGGGAATAACAGATAAAAACATAGCGGCGTCCCCCGCGCCCGTGATAGACGGCTCGCACGATTGGGACATAGATATACGCGATCTAACCTTTACCTATTCGGTAAAATCACCGTTTGCCACAAAGGCGCTTTCGGGCATTAATCTGCACATATCCGAGGGGGAATTCTTCGGAATAATAGGCCACACGGGGAGCGGCAAGTCCACGCTCGTGCAGCACCTTAACGCCCTTATAAAACTGCCTCAGGCAGAAAAGCATTACCACGCCAAAAAACCTAAAAAGGGTAAGCCTGCCCCCGTAATGCCAAGAATTACCGTGGGTAAGTTCAACCTGGCGGATAAAAAATGCAAGTTCCGCGAACTACGCGAAAGCGTGGGAATGGTCTTCCAGTACCCCGAATACCAGCTCTTTGCCGAGACGGTCTTCGAGGACGTGGCATTTTCGTTAAAGAATTTCCACAAGGATATGCCCAAAGAACAGGTGGAAGAGAGCGTTAAAAACGCCCTTGAGATGGTGGGGCTGGACTACAACGAGGTAAAGGATAAATCGCCCTTCGACCTTTCGGGCGGGCAAAAACGCCGCGTAGCCATCGCGGGCGTAATAGTGGGCAGACCTCACATACTAATACTTGACGAGCCCGCCGCAGGGTTAGACCCCCTTGGCAAGCAGGAGATTATGGAGCTTCTCCATAAAATCCATTCCGAGTGGTGCAAGACGGTAATTATAGTTTCCCACGATATGGACGAAATTGCAGATAACTGCACGCGTGCTGCGGTGATATCACGCGGTCAGGCAGTGCGCTGTGCTGCCCCGCAGGATCTGTTTGCCGACGGCAAGTCGCTCGAAGAACTCGGGCTGGATATTCCGCTTACCGCCAAAGTTACGCAAAAACTTGCCGAAAGCGGCATATATATAGGCTCTGATTTCACCTGTGAAGATTTTTCTGATAAGGTGATACAACTGTTCGGGGGTGGCGGCAATGATTAACGACGTAACATTCGGCCAGTACTACCCCACGGAATCTTTCGTGCACAAGCTCGACCCCCGCACAAAGCTGCTTTTCCTTATAGGGTATATAGTGGCGATATTCATATCCGACACCCTTTACGGAATGCTTTTGTGCGCCATAGCGCTTATAATAATCGTTATAGCGGCGAGAGTGCCTTTCGGCAGGGTGTTAAGGTCGGTCAAGGGCATAATATTCATACTCATACTAACCTCTCTGTTGAACCTGTTTTTCCACGGCGGCGACAATCTTATAGCCCAGTGGGGTATAATAAAAATATACCGCGAAGCTATTGTTTACACTATATTCCTGCTTTTAAGGCTGTTTTTGCTGGTAATGGCGTCGGCGGTGCTTACGCTTACCACAACGCCCGTTCGCCTTGCCGACGGCATAGAAAGCCTGCTGTCGCCCTTAAAGGTAATACATTTCCCCGTACACGAACTCGCGCTTATAATGTCTATAGCGTTAAGGTTTATACCCATTCTTATAGACGAGACAAACCGCATTATCTCGGCGCAGAAGGCGAGGGGGGCAGACTTCGAAAGCGGCAATATATTCAAGCGTATAAAGGCTATCGTGCCTATTTTGATACCCCTTCTTATAAGCTCGTTCAGGCGGGCTGAAGAATTGGGCGACGCGATGGACGCGCGTTGCTATTCGGGTAGCAAAAACCGTACGAAATACAAAAAACTCAAGTTAGGCTGGCGTGATTTGATAGGCGCTCTGGTACTTGCAGCATTAATTACGGGCGTGGTTCTTTTGAATATTTACGGCTCATATATCTTTCCGACTATTTACGAATATATAGTGGTTGCGTAATGAGGTACGTTTTAAAGGTTGCCTACGACGGCACAAATTACGGCGGCTGGCAGATACAAAACAACGCGCCTACCGTGCAGCAAGAACTTACTTATGCGATAGAAAAGACGTTCGGCTGCCGCGTAAACGTAACCGCAAGCGGCAGGACGGATAGCGGCGTACACGCGGCAGGGCAGGTATGCCACTTCGACGCGCATTTGACAATCCCGCCCGAGCGTATGGCGCAGGCGTTAAATACCAATTTGCCCGCAGATATAGCCGTTTTACAGTCGGCTGCCGCCCCCGAAGGCTTCGACGCAAACCGTTCCGCCAAGCAAAAAACTTACTGCTACCGCATGTACGTTTCCCGTTGCCCCCACCCGCTGAAGGAGAGGTATTCGGTGTGCATACCCTGTATGCCCGATATAGCTAAAATGGAAATTGGTGCGGGAATATATTGCGGCGAACACGATTTTAAAGCATATTGCGCAAGCGGTTCGGCAGTTAAAACCACGGTGCGCACCGTGTATTCCTGCAGCGTAACCCTATCAGAAAGCAGGGATTGCCCCGATATAACTATAACGGTATGCGGCGGCGGGTTTTTATATAATATGGTAAGGACCATAGCTGGCACGCTTTTATACCTTGGCGAAGGCAGGATATCTTTGCAGGATATTTCCCGCTCGTTAGAAAGCGGCGACCGTTCGCTTGTGGGCAGAACAATGCCGCCTAAGGGGCTTACGCTCGAAAACGTTGATTACGGCGTAAAAATTTTTGGCTGATAAAATAAATTTTACGGCATTTTCACATTTCTGTTTTATTGCTGACATTAGTGCATAATACAATATAGAGTACAAAAGAAAAAGGATAAAGTAATGCGCATGTTGCGCAATCTGGAGAAATATGGACATTTTTCAATTTGCAAGCTATGCATCTACGTTTACAGACAAACTGTGGATTTCTTTATTGGTCGGAGTCCTGTGTTTTCTGATCGTGTATATCTTCCAGGGGCTCGGGCTCTATACGATAGCCACGCGCGAAGGCTATACAAAACGCTGGCTCGCGTGGATACCGTTTGCTCAGCTCTACTATATAGGCGTCTGTGCGCAAAAGAACAAGGTATTCAATAATATGGGCTCGCGCCAGTTCGGCTTGGCTGTCTGCATATTCGATATAATAATGTTCCTCGGGTATGTGCTTTACTACGTAAGCTATTTCTTAGTTAAAGATTACGCTTATTATACCCAAACCGATTACGGCTATTATTACACGTACACGCTCAACTTTTACAACACGCTCCCCGCTAATCTTGACTGGGCGGCTTGGATATACGCCTATTTCTACGACTACATTCTGTCGTGGTTAGAGCTTATATTTATAATAATGAAGTTATTCCTGTTTACGGCGTTCTACCGTACGTACTCGTCGCGCAGGTATATGCTCTTTTCAATAGTAGGTTCTCTGCTCCCCGTAAACGGCATTATAGTGTATGTGGTACGTAACAACAAGGGCATAAACTACAACGACTATATCCGCAGGGTACGCGAAGAAAATTACCGCCGTTACCAGCAGCAACAGCAAAATCCCTATAACCAGAATCCCTATAGCCGAGGATACGGCGCACCCCCTCCGCAGGACGATCCTTACAGCCAGCAGAATAATTACGGCCAGCAGAACACGCAGGGCTCAGCGCCCGACCCGTTCGAAGAATACGGCAGCTCGGGCAGCGATAATTCGGGTAATAACTCGGGCGGCGGTTCTTCTTCAGACGATTCGCCTTTCGATGAATTCAATTAAATACCGCAAGAGAGAGCTTTTCCAGCCCTCTCTTTCTTTTTGCAAAAAATATTTTTTTCTTTTATATTATTTGATTATCTTATAGCTATGTGGTATAATACCGTTAAGGGTATAATTTGAAGTTATACCTCGGTATGTTTTCGGCGAGAGATTTTTATATTATGTATGAAAGTATAGCGGCTATAGCGACTGCTCCGTCAGTCGGCGGCATAGCTATAATAAGAATAAGCGGCAGTACGGCTGTTGACGTGGCGCAAAAGGTGTTTGTCCCCGCAGGTAAAACAAGCGTAAGTAGTTTTAAGCCGCGCGTAATGTATTACGGCAAAATTATAGGGCAGGGAGTGGAAGACTACGGCTACTGCGTAATATTCCGTGCGCCCCATTCGTTTACGGGCGAAGACGTTGCCGAACTCCACTGCCACGGCGGCGTACAGCTTTCGCGTGCCATTTTAAAAAACGTGTTTGCAAACGGCGCTCGCCCCGCGTTGGCGGGTGAATTTACCCGCAGGGCTTTTTTAAACGGCAAACTCTCGCTTGCTTCAGCCGAGGGAATGGCAGATATGATTAACGGCGAAAGCCTTGCCGAAGTACGCGCAGGCAGCCTTTTATACAGCGAAAAACTTACCTCTAAGGTAAAGGAAATACAGTCGCGCTTAACCGATCTGCTTGCCGAGATAGGCGCTGATATAGACTACCCCGAAGAAGATTTAGAAGTATCGCACGGCGGCACGGCTAAAAGCGCGTTATCTTGTGCCCTTGCCGAAGTGTCTTCGCTTGCAGCCGCTTACGATGGCGGCAAAAAGATTAAAAACGGAGTGTCGGTTGCAATTTGCGGCGTTCCGAACGCAGGCAAAAGCTCGCTTTTAAATGCACTTCTCGGCTACGACAAGGCTATAGTTTCTTCCGAGGCAGGCACAACCCGCGACGTCGTGGAAGGCAGTATACAGATAAACGGCGTAAATTTTAACTTCTTCGATACGGCAGGCATACGCGAAGGCTCGTCCGAGGTAGAAAATATCGGCATACAGCGTGCAAGGCGTACGCTTGAAAGCTGCGATATCGCCGTTCTCGTGTTTGAAACGTTCGGCGTTGAAGAAAGGGAGATATTACAGTCTTTAACCTGTCCCGTCGTAAAGGTATGCAGCAAAAGCGACCTTGGCGCGGCGTCGCCTGAAGCAGATATATGCATATCCTCTAAAACAGGCGAGGGGATCGGCTTGTTAAAGGATAAGTTAAGGGATATCTCCATCCCGGCGGGCGGGTTAGACGGCGCGTTCCTTATCGAAGAAAGGCATTACCTTGCGTTAGAAAGGGCAAAAGCCGCCTTGTCTTCGGCAATATCCCACTTAGAGCAATACCCGTTAGACGTAATATCTCTGGATATAAAGTCGGCTTGGGATATCCTTGGCGAAATTACAGGCGAAACTGCTTCGGAAGAGGTGGTGGAGAGGATATTTGCAAAATTCTGTGTAGGCAAATAAAAACTTTGTTAGCACGTCATCCTGAGCGGAGCGGCGTTAGCCGCGTAGTCGAATGGATCTCTCGCGGACGCGAGAAAAGCCAGGTAAAACGCCTTTCAGCTACCATTTGACCTGTAAGCCCCCTGTAAGGACGAGCCAATCAATAGCGTACCCTTGCGTCCCCTGTAAGGACGAGCCAATATTACCCCAAACAGTGTAGTACACTGTTTGGATTGGCGAGATGAACAAACGCATATGTAAGGCGTTTGTGGTGACCGCGC
>JAJQII010000019.1 GCA_021199295.1 Clostridia bacterium | reverse complement strand
GGTCGAATGATAGCTGAATATCAAGTTGATTAGATTGCCGCGCTACGCTCGCAATGACAAGAAATGGGCGATGCGACACCCCGTCATTACATGCAAATATTATTAATGTGGCATTGCGAGCCGCTTTGTAAAAGCCGTGGCAATCTAAGCCCATCGCCTTTCAGCTATTATTCTTCCACTAACGAACGACCGCTCCTTGTCATCCTGCGCGAGCGTTAGCGGCTCGCGGAAAGCCAAGCAAAAACGCCTTTCAGCTACCATTCCCACCGCATTAAAAACCTTAAAATTTATGCTTATTGTCTTTTAAGATCGGCAAAAGCCGAGTTAAGAGCCTCTATTAATTTATTCACGTCGTCTTCGGTAGTGTATCTGCCGAGGGTTATTCTTAAAGAAGAACGCGCATCTTCTTCGCTGAGTCCCAGTGCAAGCAGAACGTGGGATACTACCGCCGTGCCCGCCGTACAAGCAGAGCCCGCCGAAACGGCAATGCCCCGCCTGTCGAGGTAAGCCATAAGCTGGGTATTTACGTACCCGCCAAATTTAAGATTGAGATTGCAGGGCACGCGGTTTTGCAAACTACCGTTTAACGCAATAAAAGGCTTGGAAAGCCCTGTGAGTATTTTATCCCTTAAAGCCGTCATTCGTGCAGACGACTCCGCCATAGTACTTACGGCGATATCCAGTGCTTCAGCAAAGCCGACCACAGCGGGCACATTGGTTGTACCGCCACGCCGCCCCCTCTCCTGGCTGCCGCCGTTAATTAAGGGATATATGGGGGTATTATTCTTTACAACCAGAGCGCCTACCCCCTTAGGGCCATAAAATTTATGGGCGGAAAGGCTTATGCTGTCTGCCATATCTGCCGATACGGGAATAGCACCCGCCGCCTGCACGCAGTCACAATGATAATGCACGCCTGCCTTTTTACATACCGAATAAATATCGCCGACGGGCTGGATGACGCCCGTTTCGTTATTCACAGCCATAACGCACACTATTGCTACATCACCGCCGCAGAGCGCCTTTTCTACCGATTGGGGCTGTACTATGCCTTGATTATCGGGATATACAAGCACCCTTTCAAAGCCGTAAAGCTCCATTTGCAAAGCCGCCTCCAGCACGGAAGGATGCTCTATCGCTGAAACAACTATCTTATTTTTTTTGCCGTAATTTGCCGAACACACGCCCTTTACAGCCCAGTTGTTTGCCTCTGTGCCGCCGCTTGTAAAGTAAATTTCTTCTGCCTTGCAGCCTAAAATGCGTGCCGTACGGTCGCGGGCACAGTCCACAGCGTAAGCCGCCTGCCGCCCCGCGTAATGCTGCGAATGTGCGTTGCCGTAAATACCGCTGAAATAGGGCTGCATTTTTTTAAGCACTTCGCCGTCTAACGGCGTTGTCGCCGCGTTGTCAAAATATATATAATCCATCGTCATTTAACAAATTGGTTGCGGCATATACCGCAACCAATACAAATTTTTAATTTAAATTTCGCTCACTTCGCCGTCTATTATCGCGGCATACTCCGCCTTTTCTTCTTTGACGGGTGCTGTATACATAAGCATATCGTAAACGCTTTTAAGCGCTTCTATTTTGCCTGAACAGTCTAAATAAGACCTGCCTATCGCCGTGGAAGAATCGAGTTCGTTAAGATGCACGCGGTGCGCGTCGCGGGCAAGGAAACGCAGGCATATCACGCTCAACACGAACGCGGCGGCAGCAAGCACATAGAAAATAATGGCAAACACCAGAATAACGTCGTCGTAAATCATATAGGTGCTTAAGCCTATAGCAACGCCGAGGAAAATAAGGAAGGGCACAAAGGCTATTATAAAGTTGCGCAGCGACTTGTTACGGCGGGCTTTGAAACGAACGCGGCGGTCTGCCTTTTTAGCCTCGTTTTCTTCCTTCGTCTTGTCGGCAACCGTTTGCAGCGAATCTATTTCTTTTTGAATATTTTCGGCATATTTGCCCCTGAATTCCTGCTTTACTTCTTCGGGAACGTACTTTTTGTACCCTTCTTCGAGCGAAGCGCATTCCTCGGCATGGGTAAAATCGGTGAAATTATTTGTCAGTAGTTCAAGCTTTAAAGAATATATCTCCCATTCCTCGTCCCATGCCTCTTGCGCGGAATCGAGGGCGACCAAGGCGTATTCGGTATCGCCTGCCGATGCCCTTTCCTTTGCCTTTTCTATAAACCCTCGGGCTTCTTCAACGGCAAGGCGTTTTTGTTCCTCTCGGGCAGCCGCCATAAGCTCGTCGTCTTCTTCCGCCATGGTTTCATCCTCGTCGATATCCGCCTGCAATCCGACAAAATCTTCTTCAGGCTGTTCCTCGGGCTCTATAATTTCAAACTCTTCTTCCCCGTCTTCGTTGATACGTATGCGGTATTTTTTATCCTTGTCGTCGTCGGCAAGCCTTATTTCTGACATTTACTTTCCCTGCCTTATTTTTTGGTATATATGTTTTTGCGCAGAACACCGTGCAATCGCCGTGATATCTGCTTTGCGCCCAGCGGCACATAGTATCATTTTCGAACAAAGCGTAAGCCGCACTGCCAGAGCCCGTCATTGCAGCCGCCGCAGGATCGAAGGAATACGCGCAGTAAACTGCCTCGCCAACCTTGGGGTTAATAAGCCTTGCAGGCGCGTACAACGCGTTGTAAAGGCTTGCGCCCAGCGCGGTAAAATCCCCTTCTTCCAGCGCCTTTTGCGCCGCAGAACTATTTGTGCGTATACCGTCGGGATTTGAGTCGTAGCGGGCATAACATTCCGCCGTAGACACGCCCTCTTTGGGAACGATTACCGTAAAATACAGCTTAAGAGGGCTCTGTATGGGCGTTACGTTTTCGCCGAAACCCGTAAGCCGCGCGTAGCCGCCCGTCATCATATACTTTACGTCAGAGCCCACGCTTTCGGCAATTTCGTACGCTCCACGGCTGTCCGTGCCGTAAAGCGCTTTTAAAGCGTTTAACACGCCTGCGGCGTCGGCGGAAGACCCGCCGAGACCTGCGCCCATGGGAATATTTTTCCAGACGGTAATATCCACGCCGCGCGTACCGTATTTACCTGCAAAAAGCTCTGCCGCCCTTACAGCATTATTGCTTTCGTGCGGGATGTATTCGCTGCCCATTCCGTGCATAACGCAGTTTACAAGCCCGTCCTTACGCTTTTTTACGTTGATAACGTCGAACAGATCTATGGTGGTAACAACGCTGTCTATAAGGTGTTTACCAGCCTTTGTACCGACAATTTCGAGCGTGAGATTAATTTTTGCGGGAGATTTTACGCGTATCTCGTCCATAAATAAATTATAACATTAAAAATAAACTATTGCAAGCATTAGTTATAGTTAAGGAGTTGCAAAAAGATATTTTAGCAAGAAATACTATACCTTTGAACGGCATACAAAACAGCCCGACGGCACAGAAAATGCCGTCGGGCTTTAACTAAATTATTTTAGGCCGGTATATTACAACGCGCTCGCCGCCGCCAAGCGGGAAATTTAAATCGGGGCAGGCGGAAGTTACGTCTTTAGGGCTACGCTTTAGTTTTTTCGCGATATCCCACAAAGTATCGCCCGCTTCGGAAATAAGCACGGTTACAGCAGGGCTGGACTGTACACTCTCCTCTTCGGTAATCTCTGCCACGCACACGCATTTGCGGCATACATAGTCTGCGGCGGCTATTTTTAAAGTGGCTTCAGCCTCGCATTCGCCCTCTGAGCGCTGCCGTACGCTTATACCAATTACCGCCACTTCTACGCGGGCATCGCCCTCCAGCCCCGCAAGCTTAACGGAAAACGGCAAAGTTACGTCGGTGCTGTGCGTTTCACCGTCGCGCGTATAGATTAACACGCAAGCCACAGCGCCCTCTAACATGCCCGTGTCGGCGGAATATGTACATTCGGCTTTGGGCGAGGTTGCCACCTTAAACGAACAGCCGTAATCTATCTTAGCGCCAACGGCGCACGCGCCGCTTACCCTTTCGGTATAGACCTTTATCCCCTCGCACACGGGCGTAAGCTCGGTATAATATTCTGTCTGCGTACCGCATTCCGTGCAAAACGCATCGGTAACAGCCTGAACCTCCCGTTCTTCTATAAAAGAGCCTGCAAACGAAAGGCTTGCCGTAAAGCGCATATTGCACTTTCCGCGCTCCTCGTCTACCTGCGCTTCCACCGCAGCTTCGCTTATGCGCGTCATGCAGTCTGCCTTTCGCGAGTATGCCGCGTTATCGCACACTATTTCGGCGGAAAACGGAATTATCCTGTCAAGGGCTACGGGATCGCCGCCGCGCATGGCGAGCATAGAAAGGTAAATTTCGCCGCTTATCTGTATTTCTCCAGCGCCGCAGCGGCAGTCCGACGTGATCACCTTAGCTTCGTGCATAAGCACGTCGCCCACACCCGCCGCCTCGAAGTTGTCTTCTACCTCGCTTTCACCCGAAAAAGTTACGGCGCTACACAGCGTAACGCCCTCGCTGCGGCACACAGCGCCTTCGGCAGAAGCTATGTAACAGCGTTCGGCATTGCCGTACACGGTTATATGTGCGCAAATAACCACGGTTACCACAAAGGCAGAGCCGTCACGGCGGACGGAGGCGCGTTCACACGAAAGCGAGCATATTGCCGTCTGCGCGGGCGCTAAAATATCCTTGTCGGCGTAATGCGTAAATTCAGCGCCCTTCTGGCAGCGGCTTAAGTTGCCCCTGCCGTCGGCGTACACCGCCGTGCATACCAGCCTGCCGCTGTAATTTACCCTGCCCGAAGACACCTCGCAGCCCGACAGATGTACCTGCGGGCAAACCACAAATATCTCGTTTATGCCTTCGCCCTGGAAGCGGCATTCCACTACCGACTGCGAATCGATTACCGTAAGACGTTTTACAAACGTTTCGTTTACGCTTTGCGCGTTTATAGCCATAATATACTCCTTGCGTTTTAATTCAAAGATATATTATGCCGTGTCCGCCGCCATTATTACATTATATCCGTGCAAAATTTGTAAAAAAACTTACAAACTGCGCGAAGTGAGTTTTACCCTGCCGCATACTATCTCTGAATAGGAATACGCCGTTTTGCCGAGAAATTTTTTATCGTCGGGGCTTACGGTAAAAAGCGAGGGATATATGCCGTTTACTGTTGCGGGAAAACTGATATACTTGTTTCTGCCAAGGTTTAACTTTACCGTGACGGGCTTGTTGTAGCAGCCTTCTATCTGCCTTTTAACTGTGTTTACGTCTGAACCTGAACGGGGTTTTATCATACAAACAGTTTGGCAAAATCAGCCAGAATTATACACTGAAGCGAAAATTTACATAAAAAAATACCGCAGCGCTTGCGCACTGCGGCGTAATGTTAAATTTTAATCAGAACAGCTTGCTGTCTTCATCGTCGTCGTCATCTTCATCGTCGTCATCATCGTCAAGGTCCTCATCATCCAGATCGTCGAAATCGTCGTCCAGATCGTCGTCGAGGTCGTCGTCGAAAAACTCCTCGTCTTCCTCTTCGTCGTCGGCAAATTCGGCGTCAAGCTCTTCAGAAAGCTCCTCGTCGAGTTCGGTATCTTCAAGGGTTAAATTCTCGTCGTCTTCAAGGTAATTTTTCCATTCCTCGTCCGTCTCGATATTTATATCCTCGTCGTCTTCGTACTCGCTCGCCTTCTTGCACGCTTCGCACATTTTTTCGCCGAAACGTATAGGATTTACGCCGCATACGGGGCAAAGCTCGGTCTTCTCATCTAATTCTTCGTCGAACTCGTCGTCCAGGTCGGCAAACTGCAATTTATTGCCCTTCATTTCGGCTATACACACGTCGCAATATTCCTGTTTTTCGCTGTCTATATAATTAAGCTCGCACCTGGGGCATTTTACATACTTGACCATATTAAAGTTACCTCCGTTTATAAAGCGGTATTATCCGCGTTTTATTTTTAAACAGCCTGTGCAGTAATCAAACATACATACATAAACTTTTATAAACGCTAACATTATATTAATATTTATTGCATTTGTAAACCGTTTTGATAAATAAATTTAAAGAAATTTTTCTGTTTTTTTCAAAGGCTTGCCATTCTCTCCTTTTCCTTGCGTCCCCCACTGGGTGAAGGCAAAGGAGTATGTCATTGCGAGCGAAGCGCGGCAATCTAAGCTGGGCTACTTTCAGCTATCATACTACAGCATTTACAGATGGACGACCGCTCCCCTCGTCATCCTGAGGAGTGCCTAAGGCACGACGTGAGGATCTCGCGAGAGCAAATTTATTTGCGGCTCGCGGAAAGCCAAGTAAAAACGCCTTTCAGATACCATACGACCTTATTAATAAGGCGAAAATTTATTAGAAAAACGTTATTATTTTTAAACAACTATTCTGCCGTCCTGCCTGCTGGTCGCGCGTCCGCGCGGGATTGCCACGGGGTAGAACCTCATCTAAGCCATATTATCTGAAACATTTTGCAATAAGGTGCTTAGAGTGTCGCTTACGCTCGCACGCAATGACAAAAAATTGCGTGCCGCTCCTTCCCCCTTACATGGGAGGCAAGGGATATGTCATTGCGAGGTGAGCGCGGCAATCTAAGCTGGGCTACTTTCAACTATCATACTACAGCATTTACAGATGGACGACCGCTCCCTCGTCATCCTGAGGAGTGCCTAAGGCACGACGTGAGGATCTCGCGAGAGCAAATTTATTTGCGGCTCGCGGAAAGCCAAGTAAAAACGCCTTTCAGATACCATACGACCTTATTAATAAGGCGAAAATTTATTAGAAAAACGTTATTATTTTTAAACAACTATTCTGCCGTCCTGCCTGCTGGTCGCGCGTCCGCGCGGGATTGCCACGGGGTAGAGCCTCATCTAAGCCTTATTATCTGAAACCTTTTACAATAAGGTGCTTAGAGTGTCGC
>JAJQII010000025.1 GCA_021199295.1 Clostridia bacterium | reverse complement strand
CTTTATATCCTTTTATATATGCCTTTTTGCCGCTGCCTTCGGTAACCACGCCTTCAAGCATTTCTGCAAGAATAGACGACGCTTCGCCGCTTATCACTTTATTTTTTAAAACAGTGTCTGTCAGCGTGGTGTTGCCGTTTGCATCGGTTATGCTTTTTACAAGGCGGGGAACATAGTAGTTGCCACCGTTTACGGCAGCCGCCACTGCACAAGCAAGCTGTATCTGCGTAACGGCAACGCTTTGCCCGAACCCGATGCGTGCAAGGTCGCAATCCCTTACGGCGCTTTCATTTAAAAGCATACCCACGGCTTCGCCCGAAAAGTCTATACCTGTAACATTTCCAAACCCGAAAGCCGTAAGATATTTGTAAAAAGTTTTACTTCCCAGCGACAGAGCAATATCTGTAAAACACGGGTTGCAGCTGTTGTTCAACGCATCGGCTAAAGTCTGGTTAGAGTGTTTGCCGTTGCTGTGGTCTGACCAGCATTTTATGGTAGTGCCGTCTACCGTTCTTGTGCGCGACGAGCTGAAAATGTGCGACGTCGAAAACGCATTAGCGTTTCCCTGAAGATATTCTTCTATATCCGCGGCTGCGGTAATAACCTTAAAAGTCGAACCGGGCTCGTAAATATCACACACCACGGCATTGCGCGACAATTCGTTTAATGTCTCGGTATCGTCGCGAGGCACGTCGTTTAAATCGTAAGACGGATAATTTACCATGGCAAGAACGTCAAAATTTTGCGGATCGAGCACGACACACGACACTGATTTTGCCCCGCTGGACAGATAGACTTCTTTAAGCGCCTGTTCCGCCGCAAGCTGGATATCTATATCTACAGTTAAAGCTATGCTTGCGCCGTCTGCCGCAGGAGAATAAACTATCGCGTTATTTTCCGTTTCTATCCCTACAATATCCGTTGCATACAAAATTTCGCCGTCTGAGCCAGCAAGCAGAGAATTATAATATTTTTCCAGACCTGAAATGCCGTTGCCGTCGGATGAAGTAAACCCGAGAACCTGGCACAGCACGTCGCCGTACGTATATGTACGGGTATTATCGCGGGCATAATACACCCCGTCGATATCGTAAGTAATAAGCTGCCGTATCTGCTCTTCAGAAACGTGTTTCGCAAGCGTAATTTCTGAAACGCCCTTCTTTATCAGTTTGCTTTTTACATCGGTAATTTCCAATCCGAATATCCCTGCAAGCACTATGGCGGCGTACTCGGCATTGGTAACGGCGTTTGGTCTTACGAACACGCTGTACGTATTGATATTGCCCGCAAGCACGCTGCCGTTTGCGTCGGTTATTGTACCGCGCACGGCAATTACGGGGATTTCCCTGTTCCACTGGTCAGTCGCTTTTATAACCAGTGTTGCGCCGTAAACTACCTGTAAATAGAAAAATCTGGCGAAAATCACGCAAAAAATAAAGGCTATTGCCAGACTTACTGACAATAACCTCTTTTGTAAAACCGTAACGGAAAATCCCGTTTTATCTGTTTTTATTTTCTTTTTTATTTTTTATACCCCGCGGGCAATCAATCTATAATGCCGTTTTCCATAGCGTATCTATAAACGTTTTCGTACGAAGTAGCTTCTTCAAGTTCTTCTAACGATTCCGTAAGCCCCTGCTGTGCGGTTATAAGCTGCCCGTCGAGCGACGCGATTTCGGCATTAATGCTTGAAATTATAGCCGAATTGACAATTATAAGCACAAATACGGCAACGATAAGCCCGAGTACAACGCCCATAATTATTTTATCGCGCTTTGTGAAAGACAACCTGGAATGGGTATCTGCCTGCTCTGCGGGGCGGGATATTTCCCCTTCCCTGTACGCATTTATCACGCTGTCGCTTATGCGAGCGCCGCTTGCGTCTATAGTGCGGTACTGCGTTGTAGTTTCCGTGGGGCGAAGATCGATACTTTCCTCTTCTTCAACGGCAATGGTCTGCACCGGCTGGGCGTATGCAGGAGCATAGGTTTGATTGGCAGCCTGCTCGGGAACAGCTACGCCGTACTGCGCAAGGAATGCCTTGTTAATATCGCTGTCGGCACGGAACAGATCAGCGTCCGCGCGAGCGCCCTGCACAAGATAAACGGGGCTGCCTGTATTTACGGCTGCCATGGTATTCTGGGCAGGGCGTGCCTGCATAACGGGAGCTTCTTTTTCAGGAGCTTCCGTTCCATAACCGAAATCGCTTAACTTGCAATCAGGATTTATTAATTTTGCATAATTTTCCTTGATGCTGGCGTTATGAATTTCATCGGCGGTCATCTGACTGCCAAAGTTATCTTCTGTATAATAATTATCCTTTACTGTTCTTCTTTCTAATACGGGTGTTGCGACTGCCATAACCTACTCCTTTAATCGCAAACGGCTTTAAGCCCTAAACAATTCTTTCTGCTATCCGCAGTTTTGCCGACCGTGAACGGGAATTTATCGTAAGTTCTTTCGGCGAAGCTGTAATAGGCTTTTTTGTAATAATATTTATCTCCTGTTTTTTTCCGCATACGCATACGGGCAACTCTTTAGGGCAGATACAATCTGCTTCTAAAAATTTAAACGCCTGCTTTACAATTCTGTCTTCTAACGAATGAAAGGTGAGCACCGCTATCCTGCCGCCGTTTTTCAGCCTTCGGGTAAGACCTAAAACAGCTTCGTATAAGCCGTCGAGCTCGCCGTTTACCTCGATACGGATTGCCTGAAAACTTTTTCTTGCCGCAGGCCCGTTCTGACGGAATTTTGCCGGTATGCTTTCTTCTATTATCTGCGCGAGCTCCCCACAGGTGGTAATCCTGCTTACGCTGCGTTTTTTTGCAATGTTTTCCGCTATCGCGGAAGCAAATTTTTCCTCTCCGTAATCTTTAAGAATTTTTGAGATCTGCTTTACGGGGTAATCATTAACTACTGATTCCGCCGTAAGCGGGGACGTTCTGTCCATCCTCATATCTAAAGGCGCTTCGGGCTGCATGTAAGAAAAACCCCTTTCCGCGCTGTCTATCTGATAGCTTGAAACCCCGAAATCGAGGATTACGCCGTCAAGACTTTGAATATTCTCTTCTTCGAGAACCCTTTCGTAATCTTTGAAATTGGCTTTATGAATGGAAAATCTGCCGCTGAAAGGTTTTAATTTTTCTGTTGCCGCCGCTATGGCGTCGTCGTCAAGATCTGTCGCGATAAGCCTGCAATCGGGTACAGAGCTGAGTATCCTGTAAGAATGCCCCCCTCCGCCTAAAGTTCCGTCAAAATAAACGCCGTTATTTTTTACCTGCAAGCCTTTTATACATTCTTCCGGCATTACGGACAAATGGGAAAAAGCGCTCATATCAGATATCAAGCATATTAAAGAACTCGTCGTACTGGGAGTCATCGCCTTCGAAATACTTATCGTAAACTTCTTTGCTCCAGAGTTCTATCCTTTTGCCTACCCCGCAAAAGACAACATCTTTATCTATCCTGGCAAATTCCCGCAAACTCGCGGGGAGAACTACTCTGCCCTGGTTGTCTTCTTCGGCAGCCACAAAAGATTTTGCAAAGGATCTTGCGCCGCGACGTTTTTCCACGTCCGTCATCTTTACCTCTGAAATTCTTTCCAGCTGCTCCTTTGCCACTTCTTCAGGAAGAATAAAGATACAGTTATCCGTACCCCTGGTGAAATAGTAATTTTCACCAAGATCCCTCTTGAGCTTGAAAGGAATCCTTATTCGGTTTTTAGCGTCCAACTGATGGTTGTATTCGCCTGTGAAGAAGTTCATTTTTTTACCTGACTAAAGCTATGTCAATATAATAACACCAATTTTGACCACTGTCAACCCCTTATGACCATTTTCTTTTTAAAAATTGTAAAAATTTTTTAATTTTTGTGTTTCGACAGGGAAAAACTGCCACCCGAAAAATTTGGAATTATTGGGAAATACTGTCAAACACCGCTCTGTTTTTAACAATATCTCCCCCGAAAAATGTTATTTTTTGTCGGACAGCGGTTTCGTGGTCAAAAATCCCTGAAATTTCTTTCAAGTGGTCAGCCGTCCCTGCAATACCGTCAAAAATCGGGCAGCCGTAGATTTTCTTAAGCCTTTCGCCTATGAAAATATAATGCGTACAGCCAAGCACGACCGCCGAAAATTTTCCTTTTGGCAGGTAAGCCGAAAGGTCAATTTTATCAAGGTCAAAAATGTTGTCTTCTATTGCCGCGGCAAGACCGCTGCACCCCGCCACCAACGCATTGCCGCCGTATCGGAAAACAAGGTTATTAAACGAACGGCTGTTTTTAGTAGCGTTAGTGGCAAGCACAAGAAACCTTCCTCCCGTTTCCGCCGCCTGCTTTACCGCGGGTTGTATTCCGGCTATGGGGAAAGGGCATTTTGCCCTGAGTTTATCTATACAGCAAGCAGTGACCGTATTGCAGGCGACGGCGGCGGCTACAGGCTTAAGGCGGGCAATCCCGCCGAACACGTTAAACGCCCGCTTTGTTATCTCCCCTTCAGAGAGATTGCCGTAAGGCATATTGTAATTATCGGCAAAGTATGCAAAATCCGCCTGCGGCATTCTGCGAGTACATTCCTTTAAAAGATTGAGCCCGCCGATACCGCTGTCGAATACGGCAATCAGGGGATTTTCTATACAAGATTTGTTTTCCATACAGAATATAAATATTAAAAGCAGGAAAATATATGAAAAAAATTTATAAAAGTCGGCGAAAAACAGTTTACAACAAAAATTTTCTATGCTAAAATATTCAAGTATTTTAAATGTATCACTAAAAAGGAGAAAGAAAAGTGCCTAATATTAAGTCAGCGAAGAAACGTGTTCTCGTAACCGAAAAGAAAACCGCAAGGAACAAGGCGGTTAAAACTCAGGTTAAAAATTCTATAAAGAAATTTTTGGCGGTAGTCAACAGCGGCGACAAACAGGCTGCAACGGCAATGTACCCCGAAACCTGTTCGGTTATCGACGGAGCTGTATCTAAGGGCGTTCTTAAAAAGAACACCGCCGCAAACAAGAAATCGGGCTTGGCTAAAAAGCTCAACGCAATGGCGTAAAACCACATATTAAAACTTATGGCGGGCAGGTTTTGTCCGCCTTTTATTTTTCCACCACTATTACTCTTATGCTCCCCGCAGTATCCTGCGGGGTTTTTTTTAATTTTAATAATGTGCGCATGCGCCTGCGCATACCGCGCGTTCCATATTATATTATTTATTATATAATTAAATGATAGAAACTACCAAAATTTGCTTAAACTGTTCAAATATTGCCACACCATTTTAAATTTAAAAATACATTGACATACAAGCGGCAAAGTTCTATAATCAAGCGGTAAGTTTTTACTAAACTTTTTGTTTATTTATGCTAACCGTTTAATAAAAATAAACTTATTGTTTACAATTAAGGAGAGAGCTTTTTATGGATATCGGAAGCAAAATCAAAAGACTGCGTTTACAGCTTAATCTTTCCCAGGCAGAACTTGCCGACAGATGCGAACTTACGAAGGGCTATATTTCCCAGCTTGAAAACGACGTGACTTCCCCTTCTATCGCGACTCTTTGCGATATACTTGCGGCACTCGGCACGGATCTTGCCGAATTTTTTAAGCGTGAAGACGACGAACGGGTGGTCTTCGGGGCGGATGACTTTATAGAAAAACGCGAAAGCGGAATGTCGCTTAAGTGGATAATCCCCAACGCGCAAAAAAATATTATGGAGCCCGTCGCGGTAGAACTTCTCGCGGGGGCAGAATCGGGCGAGGACACACCGCACGAAGGCGAAGAATTCGGCTACGTTACCGAAGGCAAAATACGCATTACCTTAGATAAAAAGACTTATATCTGCAAACGCGGGGAAGCCTTTTACTACAAAGCCAGCGTTCCGCACAAAATTTCTAACGCGGGTAAAAGCACGGCTAAATTTTTATGGATTTCATCACCCCCTAATTTTTGATAAAAGGGCGATAAAATAAACTTTTCAGGAGATTTATGATGAGTACTGCAAGCAACAACATTATAGAGCTTATAGACGTGTGCAAACAGTTCGACGACACCATTGCCGTGGAGCATTTTAATCTTGCCGTGCAAAAAGGTGAATTTGTAACCTTTTTAGGACCTTCCGGCTGCGGCAAGACCACGACGCTGCGCATGATTGCAGGATTTGACATTCCCACTTCGGGGCAAATTCTTTTAAACGGCAGGGATATAAGCAAACTGCCGCCCAACAAGCGCCCCGTAAACACCGTTTTCCAGCGCTATGCCCTGTTCCCCCACCTTAACGTATACGAAAACATAGCTTTCGGGTTAAGGCTTAAAAAGACGCCCGTCACTGTAAAAAACAGAAAAGGCGAAAGCGTGGTAAAAAACGTGCATCTGTCGCGCGACGAAATAGACGAAAAAGTCAAACACGTTTTAGACATCGTAGACCTTAACGGCTTTGAAAAACGGAGCGTTTCTACCCTTTCGGGCGGGCAGCAGCAAAGGGTTGCCATTGCACGAGCCATTGTTAATGAACCTGAAATTTTACTTTTAGACGAACCCTTAGGCGCATTAGACCTTAAAATGCGCAAGGAAATGCAGATAGAACTTAAGGAAATGCACAAAAAACTGGGCATTACCTTTATTTACGTTACCCACGACCAGGAAGAGGCGCTTACAATGAGCGACAAGGTTGTCGTTATAAACGACGGCGAAATACAGCAGATAGGAACGCCTACAGATATTTACAACGAACCCGTAAACACATTCGTTGCCGACTTTATCGGCGAGAGCAACATATTCAACGGGGCTATGGTAGATAAACTTAAAGTCAAGTTCTGTGGAACGTCTTTCGACTGCTTAGACGATTTTGAAATCAACCAGCCCGTGGACGTTGTCGTCCGCCCCGAGGATATAAAAATATGCGCTCCCGCAGAAGGTCAGCTTAAAGGCACTGTTACCTCTACCGTCTTTAAAGGCGTGCATTACGAAATAACCGTGCAGGTAGGTAAATACGAGATTGTTATACAGTCCACCGCCAACGCCGAGACGGGCACTGAAATAGGTA
>JAJQII010000082.1 GCA_021199295.1 Clostridia bacterium | reverse complement strand
GTGCTGGGCTACATTTTAAAAAAAGTTAAATTTCTTTCTAAAGAATTTCTTAAAATAGGTAACAAACTTGTCTTTAACGTTTGCCTGCCTGCCATGCTGTTTGTAAATGTTTACAGCATAGACGATCTGTCTAACGTAAATTGGGGACTTGTAATTTACTGCCTTATAGCTGTATTTGTAATATATTTTATAGGTCTTATAGTTAGCATTCTGACTACTAAAGATAACCGCCGCCGCGGTGTAATTTTACAGTGTACGTACCGCAGCAACTTTGCCATAATAGGCGTTTCGCTTGCCGCTTCTCTCGCAGGTACGGCTGTCGGGGCTGCCGATACGGTAAATGCCGTAACAGCCATAATACAGGCGTTTACAATACCTGTATTCAACATTCTTGCCGTGATTTCTCTCTCGGTTTTTGTCGGTAAAGATTGCACGCAGACAGACGAAAACGGAATGCTTATTGCCCCTGTAAAAAAACATGCAAGCATTAAAAAAATTGTTTTGGGAATAGTAAAAAATCCTCTCATAATTGCAATTTTTTCAGGTCTCGCTTGTGTAGGCATACGCTATGCCGAAGTTGCAATCTGGGGGTACGCGCCGTTTACGATTTCTGATGATTTAACATTTTTGTATAACGTGCTTACAAACCTTAAGTCCATGGCAACGCCGCTTGCCTTGATAGTTCTCGGCGGACAGTTCGAATTTTCTGCCGTAAAGGGAATGACAAAAGAAATTATCGTTGCAACAGTCTTCAGGCTTATCATTGCGCCGCTTATCGGTGTAGGCTTTGCTGTACTTTTAAGTGAGTTTACGTCGCTTGTTTCCTTCGGACAGACAGAATATCCCGCGTTAATAGCGCTTTTCGGTACGCCTGTCGCCGTATCGAGTGCCATTATGGCAGGCGAAATGGGCGCTGACGACCAGCTCGCGGGGCAGCTTGTCGTCTGGACGAGTATCTGTTCCATAATAACTTTGTTTGCCACTGTACTAATTTTAATGTCGGTCGGCCTATTGGCGGTTTGATTAGAGATTTTAACTTAATATATAAGTGTCGGTAAGTGGATTCGTACCGACACTTTTTTATTTTACGCCCTCATAAAATGATTAGTAAGTACTGCATTTTACGGGGGAAATACATAGTGCAATGGTTTTTTGCTTTAAGCGGCTGGCAACAGGCGCTGATCGCTACAGGGTTTACGTGGGCGCTCACCGCGGCAGGCGCGGCGCTCGTTTTTATATGTAAAAAGGTCACCCGCAACGCTTTTTGTTTTATGATGAGCAGCGCTGCGGGAATAATGCTTGCTTCAACATTTTTTTCGCTTTTGATGCCCGCTTTGGAATATGAACAGCAATATTCCTTCCTGATATTAACATCGGGGTTTGCTTTGGGCGGGCTGATGATTATATTTACAGATATATTAATAGGCAAATTAGGCAGATTTTCCGACGATAAAAAGAAAAAATGTGCCGTTATGACTATAGCCGTTACCGCACATAACGTTCCTGAAGGGCTGGCTGTCGGCGTGGCATTGGGTGCTGTCGCAGCAGGCGGCGGAACGGAAGGCATTGCCGCCCTTATGCTTGCCGTGGGGATAGGTATACAGAATTTTCCTGAAGGAATATGCGTGGCATTTCCATTGCGGGCAAACGGAATGGGGCGGTTTAAAAGTTTTATGGCTGGCCAGCTTTCCGGTGCTGTAGAAATTCTTGCAGGCGTTGTCGGCGCATTGGCTGTTTCTTTTATAAACAATATATTGCCGTTTGCGCTGTCTTTTTCGGCTGGCGCGATGCTCGCCGTGGTATGTTCAGAGCTTATTCCCGAAAGTTTTGAAAACGGCAAGGTTAAGGCAACTATCGGGGTTATTTTTGGCTTTGTCGTAATGATGATTCTCGATATTGCCTTCGGTTGAATAAAAAACTTGCAAAACAGTAAAAATAATTGTATGGAAAATGTTGTTTATCCCGATAAAACGGCAATTATTGTCGGCGGTAGTTCGGGTATAGGCTGCGAAACGGCGGCTTTATTCACATCGGGCGGATGGAATGTTTTCAATATTTCGCGTACCCCTTGCGAGAATATTAAAGTCGGAAATATTTGCGCAGATGTAGCTGTCGGCGAAGATGCTTTCAGGGGTATAAAACTTACCGCAGAAAAACACGGGATTGACCTTTTGGTGTATTCGGCAGGATGTTCTATGGCTGCGCCCATAGAATACGCCGTTGAAAGCGACTATAAATACCTTTTCGAAGTCAATTACTTCGGTGCGTTAAAAGCTGTGCAGGCGGCTGTGCCTTATATGAAGAAAAAGGGCGGAAAAATAATTCTGGTGGGTTCGCTCGGCGGTGATATCCCGATTATTTTTGACAGCTTTTATTCTTCTTCCAAAGCGGCGTTAGAAATGTTTGCCCGTTCTGCCAGGTGCGAGCTAAAGCCTTACAACATTTTTGTTACGGCAGTGCTGCCGGGCGGCACTGCAACAGGATTTACTTATAAGCGTAAAGTTTATCCCGACGAGGCTAACGGCACTTATGCCGGCGGTGTTGACAGGGCGGTACACGCGCTTGCCCATATGGAACAGGGCGGCATGTCAGCAAATGCCGTGGCTATGGACGTGTATAAAGTCGCGCTCTCGGACAACCCTCCCGTAATAAAAACATGCGGCGTCAAAAACATGGCGTACAGAATGCTGAGCAGGGTTATGCCAGAAAAATTGACGCTTTATATGGCGGAAAGGAAGTATAAACAATGAAAAAGGATGTGGATATTACCCGCCGTAACGAGCGGGAAAGCTGTTTTAAAGGCGTTAAAGAAGGCGGGGTAAAGAATGTCGGCAAAGAAGACGGCGTATGTCAATAAAAATTACTTACAATATGTAAAGAAACTTGACCCTCCCACGAAACATTTTAAAAACTGCTTCGCTGCGTTCGGCGTGGGCGGTCTTATATGCTCGATAGGTCAATTTTTTCGATATATGCTAGAATATGCGGGGCTCTCGGGAGACGAGCTTGCAGGCGCTGTTTCGGTGCTGCTTATATTTTTAGGCTGCCTTTTGACGGGTTTGGGCGTATACGACCGCATAGGCAGGCACGCGGGGGCAGGCTCTATAGTGCCTATAACGGGGTTTGCAAACTCGGTTACGTCTCCCGCGATAGAGTTTAAAACCGAAGGATATATATACGGCACGGCGGCAAAAATGTTCACTGTCGCTGGCGCAATAATAGTATACGGCGTTTTTTCAGGCGTTATCGTAGGAATAATTTATTACTTTATTTAAATATGAGAAAGGGAAATACAATATTTTTTAAAACCCAGCCAAGAGTATCTTCGTTTGCCGCCGTATGCGGTTCTAAGGAGCGCGAGGGTATAATCGGCGGATATGCCGACGTAACGCTGCAAGACGATATGTACGGCGAGAGCACTTATGAAAAAGCTGAATGTAAAATGCTCTCTGCGGCAATACAGATTTCTGTGGCAAAGGGCGGCTTTACCGAAAGCGATATAGGGCTTATGGTTTCAGGCGACCTTTTAAACCAGATAATTTCGGCAAGTTTTTCAGCAAGGCAGTTCCGTTTTCCGTTTTTAGGTGTTTACAGCGCATGCTCAACTATGAGCGAGAGTATGCTTGTCGCCGCGATGTCGGTAGACAGCGGGTTTGCTAAAGCGGCTGTTGCAGCTACTGGCAGTCATTTTGCGTCTGCGGAAAGGCAATACCGTTACCCGCTTGAACTTGGTTGTACACGCCCTCCGCAATCGCAATGGACTGTAACTGGTGCTGGCTCTTGCGTTATTTCCGATAAAGGAAACATTAAAATAACCAATGCAACAATTGGTAAGGTATGCGATTGGGGTGTGACTGACGTAAATAATATGGGCGCGGCAATGGCCCCTGCCGCATGCTCAACGCTTTTGCAGCATTTTAAAGATACCCAGACGTTACCCCAGGATTACGACATTATCGTTACAGGCGATTTAGGGGCGTTGGGCAGCAGAATACTTAAAGATCTTATGTGGGAGAAAGGTTACGATATCTCGGCAAACCATGTTGACTGCGGAGAGATTATTTACAAAGTTATCGAAGACGAATTCCAGGGCGGCAGCGGGGCAGGCTGTAGCGCCGTAGTGATGAACTCTTATATTTTTACTAAAATGGCGGCGGGGTTATATAAGCGCGTTCTGTTCGCCGCGACGGGTGCGCTGCTTTCTACCGTGTCTTCAGGGCAGGGCGAATCCATTCCCTGCATCAGTCACGCGGTTGAGTTGGAGGGTGTATGACCGAAGGAATTTTAGAAATTCTTTTTATGTATGTAAAAGCTTTTGTTGTCGGCGGTTCTATATGTGTGATCGCGCAGATAATTATAAATTTTACCGATCTGACATCAGGTAAAATACTTGTCTATTTTATGCTCGCGGGAGTAGTCCTTACCGCTATAGGTGTTTACCAGCCGCTTGTAGATTTTGCGGGGGCTGGCGCAACAGTGCCGATTTGCGGTTTTGGTTACCTGCTTGCGAACGGCGCTATAAAGGGGGCAGCGAAAGGATTTTTCTACGCGGTAACAGGTCCTTTGACGGCAGCGAGTGCAGGGGTATCTGCTGCAGTGGTGTTTTCATTCATTATGTCGCTGATTTTTCACTCTAAAACAAAGCGTAATTAATAATTTGCATAGTACTATGTCACGCATAAAAACTATATTTTTACGCAATTTTAGCCGTTTTTTATTAAGTTTACAGTAATTTTACATCTTGCTGAAATTTATTTTACAAATGCAAGCTGTTGTGATATACTTATTGTATTGTCTCAAAATATTGAGCTAATCGGAGGAATAAGTATGATCAATAATTTGCTCACACAGATGATTTACAGGATAATTCTGTGTTGCGTTTCAGCGCTTGCCGTGCTTCTTACATTCAATATATTTTACGTAGGGCAGGGCGCGAACGATTTAACATGGGAATTCCTTAAGTTTTACACAAATATTTCTAACTATTTTGTTTTCGCGGTAAGCGTAATCGTGCTTGCCGATACTGTAAAAAGGGTAAGGAACGGCGAAAAATACGGCTATGTTACAAAGGTAAAAACGCTCAAATTTATGGTTACCGTTATGATACTCGTAACGTTCCTTGTATATGCAATTCTGCTTGGAGATCCTATATCTGTAAATTTCTGGCGCAATATCGGTAATTTAAGCTACCATGTGTTTGCTCCCGTTTTGTTTATACTTGACTACTTCTTGTTTGACGAGCATAAAACTCACTCTGTTTTCGCGCCTCTTTACAGCCTTATAATACCTCTTATATACGTGGGTTACATATTTATACTTGGCGCAGCGATAGATAATTTCGAGTATCCGTATTTCTTCCTTGACGTAAACGACCTTGGTTACGGCGGTGTAATGGTGTGGGTACTTATCTTGCTTGTTGTGTTTACCGTTCTGGGATATCTTATGTGGCTTTATAACAGGCTTGTTAAGGTGGATGGCAAGTGGAAACTTGATTTCAGTGGTATAAGGAAAGCAAAAGTTAATGCCGTGGAGCAGCCTGACAGTAATTCAGACGGTACAGAAAATTAAGTAAAAAGCAAAATCCGTTTGCGGCGGGCATACAATAATGTATGCCCGCCGCTTATTACAGAAAATTTAAAAAGAGGAAAAGACGCCATATTAAGGCAGTTTTGCTGCTTTTTTTGTGTCTTTTTTGCTTTTTAGCTATAGTTATGGTTCGCAATGCCTCGTCTGTGCTTATTTCAGTAAGCGAGGCGGCGGTGCGTTCTTATACCACGGTAGCAGTTGCCCAGGCGGTGGGTGAAACTCTTGCCGATACCCCCGAATATTCCTCTCTTATGACGGTTACCCGTGACGAAAACGGCGACGTCAGCGATATTATCGCAAATGCTTCGGCAATAAATGCGATAGCGCGAAAAATGGCATATCTTACCCAAAACGCTTTAAACGAACTTGCATCGGACGGGGTGGATATACCTGTCGGTGCTTTTACGGGCATAGACGCGTTTGCGGGGTTGGGATTTAAAATTAACCTGAAAGTAATTCCTGTAAGTACCGTGGAATGCCGTTTCACTTCTGAATTTACGTCCGCGGGCATCAACCAGACGTTGCATTCATTGTATATTCAGATTGTAACGGATATAAGCATCGTAACGCCTTCAAAAACGGTGAATGTGGGCGCGACGGACGAAGTGTTGGTTTGCGAAAGTGTGATAGTAGGGGCTATACCCGATGTTATTCTCGGCGGAGGTTTGCTTAATTCTTACGGCGCATTGATTCCACAGACGGCAGGGTAAAAACATTTTGGATTTTAAATGCAGAAATGCGTTAAAAACGCTTGAAAATTTTCCGATAATGTTATAGAATTGTTATGTTGTGCAGAGATGGCGGAGTGGTCGAACGCGCACGACTCGAAATCGTGTTACGTGGGAACACGTACGGGGGTTCGAATCCCTCTCTCTGCGCCAAAAACGGACGTAAGGTTCAATCCTTGCGCCCGTTTTTTTATAAAGAGAGATAAGAGATTCGAGGGGAGGCTTGGTCGCAGGGATCAAGTGTCGCTAACGCTTGCACGCTAAGAGCGTTAGCGACTCGCGGAAAGCCAAGCAAAAACGTCTTTCAGCTATCATTTGACCGACAGGAGCTTTCCCCTTGAGGGACGAGCCGACAGTCTTCAAAACAGCACTTATGCGCTGTTTTGGTCGGCGAGATGAGTTTGCGCATAATGAAAGGCGCAAACGGTGACCGCATTTGCCGTTGTCTTTACGGCAAATAAGACAAGTGTCACGAAGTGACGAATGAGGTGGAATATCATTTACACCTCATCCACCGCAAAGCGGTCCGCCCTTCCCCTCAAGGTGAAGGCAAGGGCAATGTCATTGCGTGCGAGCGATAGCGACACTCTGCACACCATTCAGGATGACGAGATGAACGATCGCTTTTCCGTCATTCTGAGCGAAGTCGAAGAATCCCGCGAGAGCAACGATAGTTGCGGCTCGCGACCGACCAATCACGGCGGTATTCAGCTATCATTATAACCTTTTAAGCTGTGGTAAATAATGCCATACCGCCATAAAATTTTTCTCCCAATTTTCATTGTTTTGCAAAAAAATTCGTTTAGTTTTCACAAATTTTCTAAAATAATCATACTTTTACTGACCTTGAAATTTTTTGTCAATTTCTGTGTTTTTCTTACACA
>JAJQII010000022.1 GCA_021199295.1 Clostridia bacterium | reverse complement strand
CCCCCCCCCCCCCCCCCCCCCCCCCCACTCAGGTTTTTTAAAGAGTTCTGCCGTCACTTTGTTTACCCTTTCATCAGTGCATTGGGCGGATAGTATCACGGCTACCAGCAGTTCGTAAGGGGAGGAATATTTAAGCGCCGGCACGGCATCGGGGTATAACCTTTCCAGCTCGGCTAAAATTTTTTCGTTAGTTTTTTCTGTCATAAAAGTATTTTATCATATTAATTTTTAATAGGCAAACAAAAAAATAAGCGGCGTTGCCGCCGCTTTAATGTTAGTTAAACTTCTTGTCGTCTGTTGATTAAAATACCTATAGCCGTAAATACAGCGCCGTAAATTACGGGCAGAATTATTGCAAGAGCTATTTTGCCGTCAGCTGAAGAAACGCTTGTCAGAAGGCCGTCAAGCCAGTAATCTGCGAAAGCAAAGTTTTCGAGATTAAAAAACGAATCTATAAGGCTTAAGATAAGCGTTATTAAAAGGGGTGCGACTATGCAGGCCGCTATAGAACCGCCCGTTTTGCGTATTACCATAGATATTGCGAAAAACATGGCGGTATATCCCGCAACTATTACAAACTGGGCTATAAGCGACGCTATAGTATTTCCGTTTATCGTGCCGCTATCAAAGTATATTGCCCCGAAAATATAGCCGCACAGCCAGCTTATTACGCATGCCGCAAACGAGAATATGCACAGCGTGATAAATTTACAAAAGTATACTTTTACCCTGGCATAGCCCTTTGAGTAAATGTTCTTTATAGTGCCGTCGGCGTAGTCTTCGCAGGCGAAAAGGGCGGCAAATATGCCTAAAATAATGGTGGTAATTCCGCTTGATAGTGCGCTTTGCAATATTTCTGCAGCCGTTGGCAAATCAAATAAGGGGGCTTCGTCAGACCATGCGTCGTACAGCGTCTTTTCTATAAGAACCGTAAAAAATATATAGACGGCTAAAACTATCAGACAAATATAAAAACTTTTCGCCTTAAAAAGTTTTCTCGTTTCGTATTTAAGCAGGTTTCCCATTTTAGTTACCTATCCTTCTGATAAAGTAATCTTCGAAGCCGCCGTGGTTTACAGTAAGTTCGCTTACTTCCAGGCCGTTTCTTATTAAGTATTTGTTGATGCTTGCAGCGTATTCTGTTTTATCAACGTAAACCTTTCCGCCTTGTATATTTACGCCAATTTCGGGCGCTCGCTCTTTTATAAGTTTAACTGCTTTGGCAGGATCGTTTACGGTGATAACCAACCCGCTGCGGCAGCGCCTGTCAAGTTCTGCCGCCGTTACTTCTTCAACCAGAATGCCGTTGTTAATAATCCCGTACCTTGTTGTTATCTTCGCAAGTTCGTCCAAAAGGTGGCTAGATATTAAAAAGGTAATGCCCTTTTCTTTATTCAGCCGTAAGATTATATCCCTTATATCCTTTATGCCCTCAGGGTCAAGCCCGTTTATGGGCTCATCCAATACAAGGAATTCTGGCTCACCCAAAAGGCATATCGCAATGCCTAACCGCTGTTTCATTCCTAGCGAAAAAGCGCCTGCTTTCTTTCTCCCCGTGTTGGTTAAACCTACAAGGTCAAGGTATTCTTTTATGTCTTTGCCGTTGCCGCCCGCGAGGATAGAGTAGCGCTTCATATTCTCGTATGCGGTACAATTTTTGTAAATCCCGGGGGCTTCTATAAGTGAACCTATCTTTTTGCGTGCTTTATCCAGTGATTTTTCTCCGAACAGCTCTATATTTCCGCCGTTAGCGTATGTAAGCCCGAGGATGAGTTTCATCGTGCTTGTTTTGCCAGCGCCATTCTTGCCTATAAAGCCGTAAATATCACCCCTGTACACGGTCATATTCAGCTTGTCGACGGCAATTTTCTCACCATATTTTTTTGTAAGGTCGTATGTTTTTAAAACTGTATCCATACGTTCTCCGCTAACCGTATTGACTTTTTATGCGGATACGGTTATAATAATTTCAAGTAAGACTATAGTATCACATAAATTTTCTGCTGTCAATAATAATCGACGTAAGGCAAAAAGTGATACTAAAAGATAAATATAGTATCGGGTGAATATGTTATGCCGCGGAGCGCAAAAGTTACAGAGTATTTAAAGGAATGTATTGCAGACGCCATACTTTTATTGTTAAAAGAAAAGAGTATAAATAAAATAACGGCAGACGAAATAGCGGCGGTGTCAGGCGTGGGAAGAGCCACTTATTTCCGTTATTTTAAAAAGAAGGAAGAAGCCATAACTTTTAAATTTATAAAGATGTGGGAACGCTGGGCGGAAGAAAACGGCGTTACAATTACAGACGAATTCGCTACGGAAAACGCCCGTACCTTCTTTTTATATAATTTAAGCATAAAGGACACTCTTTTGCTTGTTTATAAAAACAATCTGCAGGATGCCGTGTATGATTCTGTAAAATATTGTATGCGGCCGAAAGGATTAAACGCCGGCGAACATTATAAAGCGGCTTTTTATTCCAACGGGCTTTTTGGCTTGCTCGACGAGTGGGTAAGGCGGGGCTTTGCCGAGAGCGTGGGTGAAATGGCTTTGTATGTAAAAAATCTTTTTATCGGTGTTATGTGAATAAAGCGGACGGATAAACCGTCCGCTTTACAATTTATCTGTTTAAATAGTACCTGCCCGATTGCCCGGCTACCGCGAATCCGCAGAAAGTGGAATATCCTGTACGTACTATTATTGCCCTCGCCGTGCCGTAGACGTAAGCCGATATGCTTACCGAAAGCCCGCAACCTGTTTTCAGTTCTGCGGGAGTGCTTACAAGCAAAGCACTTATCCCCGCCGCCGCAAGCCTTGCTTTACAGTCCGCCGCCTGCGAGCGGGAACGAAAAACCGCCAATACCGTCATAAACCTGTCCTTCCGCCGTATAATATAAGGTAATACCCAAGCCGTGTTGCGGCAGGGTATATTATATAATATGTTTTAAGAGGCGATTATGATATATTTTGACAACGCCGCCACAGGCGGAACAAAGCCCGACAATGTTTTACGCTCCGTGCAGGCTTCGCTGGAAACTTGCGCCAACCCAGGGCGCAGCGGCCACAGCCTGTCGGTTGCCTGCGCCGAAAGGGTATATGCGTGCAGGCGGCTTTTATGCGGTTACTTCGGCGGTTATTCCTGCGAACGTGTTGTCTTTATAAAAAATTGTACCGAAGCGCTTAATCTGGCTATATCCGGTACTCTGCGCCACGGCGACCATGTGGTAAGTACGGTTGCGGAACATAATTCCGTCCTTCGCCCGTTACAGTATCTCGAAGACAGAGGCGTGAGTGTTTCGCTTGCCCCTTTGAACAGAGAGGGCGACGTGGATGTCGCCGCGCTGTGCGGAATGGTACGCGCCGATACAAGGGCGGTAATAATCACGCTTGCCTCTAACGTTACGGGGGCTTCGCCCGATATCAAAAAATTACGTTCGGCGATACCGCCGCGTACCCTGTTAATATGCGACGGCGCTCAGGCATGCGGGCATATTTCCATTGATATGAAGCGATGGGGAATAGACGCCCTTGCCGTGGCAGGGCACAAGGGCATGCACGGCATACAGGGCAGCGGCGTGTTGCTTTTTTCAGACAGAATGGAAATTTCGCCGGTAATGCACGGCGGCACGGGCAGCGAAAGTTACAATCTGCATATGCCCGATTTTTACCCTGACAGGCTGGAGAGCGGAACGCTCAATTACCCTGCCATAACGTCGCTTGCCGAAGGAGTTTTGTACTTAAAAACGCATTTTAACGAGGACAGGGATAAACTGTTTTTTCTTACGGGCAAACTTTGTGAGGGCTTGGCTGAAAACGCGTTAGTTAAGCTATATTCCCGCCCCAATTATGCTGGGATAGCTGCTTTTACCGTAAAGGGAAAGACTTCTGAATACGTGGCGCGAAGGCTTTCAGAAGATTATTCCATATGCGTTCGCGGAGGTTTGCACTGCGCCCCGCTTATGCATCGGGCGCTGGGGACTGAAGACGGTCTTGTCCGTGCGTCGCTTTCGGCATTCAACACCGAAAGGGAAGTACAGCTTTTTATCTCTGCAGTAAATGAAATAGTAAAATTCTGAGCGCATATTTTATATTATGCAGAAATGAAAATTGCAAATAATTTTATAATAAAAAAACGAAATCTTATTGTGTTTTTATAAATTGTATGTTAATATAAATATGCCAAACAAATTTGTAATAAGGCACAAAGTTTCTCTTTTGCCTTCATTTAAAATTTGGCGGCGGCAACGGGAAATACAATGCAGACTTGTTTTCCGTTGTACAACGCTTTATTTTGTACGTAAACCGTTAAATTTTTTTACTCTTTACTAAAAGTAAAACGCATTACTATATAAGTAAATAAAACAGCCTGCAAGTTCATAGGAGGATTTTCGGGAACATGAAAAGGAAATTGCTTATTCTTTTTCTTTCAATCGCAACTGTAGTTTGCATGGCATTCGGGTTGTCGGCGTGCGACCTGTTGCCCAGCGGGTTAGAGGGATTAAGTACGTCGACCAGCGCTGAAAATGAAGAGACTACAGAAAGTCTTGATTACAGTTTAAACAGCGACAACACTTACACAGTTACAGGTATAGGCACGGTTACTTCTTCTAAGGTAGAGATACCTGATACATACAACGGATTGCCTGTAACGGCGGTTGCTGATAATGCGTTTGCCAATAATACTGTAATAGTCATAATTATAATAGGTAAAAACGTGACTTCTGTAGGTAACAACGCGTTTTACGGTTGTACGGCGGTAAATAGTATCAATTTTGGTACTAACGTGGCTTCTATCGGCGAAAGCGCTTTCAGCGGTTGCTCCTCATTGGAAAGTGTAAGCATACCCGCAAACGTTAAAACAATCGGGAAAAATGCCTTTGAGAATTGCGTAAAGCTTATTGTAGTTGTTATTTCGGGCAATACGCAAATAGGGGCAGATGCTTTTACAGGTTGTATAGCTATTTGTGATATAACGCTTTCAGAAGATATTATAGCCGATTTATTGGAAATATTACAGACGGCTTTCCCCGATAGCACTCTTGTTACTACTGTAAAAACGGAGAGCAATACATACCATGCGCATGCTGTGGCTCATTACGGAATGACGGAGGCATCGTGTACGGCAAACGGCAACAGTGAATACTGGTATTGCGAAACTTGCGGCAAGTATTATTCAGATTCAGAAGCAACAAATGAAATTCAGTTAGCTGATATAGTTATAGCGGCGACTGAGCACCAGTTTGAAAACGGTGAATGCGTAGTCTGCGGGTTAGAGAGTTCAAACGTAAGCGGTCGTGTTTATCTGGCAGACAGCGATTCAGACCTTACCAATAACACTTTGCTTGTAAACGTCATAATAATACTTGTCGGCACAGATGCTAACGGTATTGAGCATTATTATCAGACGGTATCCGATGCGGACGGCAATTTCAGTTTAGTAGAAGTAGCTTACGGCGATTATATTTTAATAGCCCAGTCAGAAGGCTGTATAGTGTATACGCAGATAATAAGCATTGCTTTTGAAACGGTGCAAAGCGGCAACGTTATGCTTGTAACCGAACCTGAATCTGAAGATGTAAGCGGGCAGGTAAGCGGTTATGCTAAAAATGCCGCGACAGGTAATGCTATATCAGGGCTTACCGTATATGTGCGCAGCGGCGCGGCTAACACAACGGGCGAAATTTTACAAACGCTTACAACCGATTCCGACGGGTATTATATTACCGAAGATCTTGAACCGGGCAACTATACGCTCCAGTTTGTTGATGAAAGGGATAATCTGACCGATGAATCGTACCGCTTCGGCAGCGGATATATAAATGCAGCAGTCGTAGACGATACTACCGTCACAAACCAGAATATCACGCTTACAAACAGTGAAACAATATCGGCTGAATCAATCCGTATAGTGCTTACGTGGGGTTCTACGCCGAGCGACCTTGATTCACATTTGCTTGTCGATTCCGATTCGGACGGTTCAGCAGAGTATCATATTTATTATAGCAACAAAACTTCCAGCGGCGTATCAGCAAATCTCGACGTAGACGATACAACTTCATATGGCCCTGAAACAGTAACAATTACAACTATAGATCCGAATGCTACATATACGTATTATGTACATAACTATACGGATAGGAATTCAAGTAATTATGATAATTTATCTAATTCAGGCGCTACAGTAACTATCTATCTTGGTAATTCCTCGGTGGCTTATTACACGGCGTATGTCCCGAGCGGCTCGGGTCTGTATTGGACGGTATTTACCTACAGTGCAGAAAGCGGCTTTACGTTTATCAATACCGTTACAACAAGTATATAACATATAATGTGATAAACTTATAAAACTCTGCGGGGTTTGCCCCGCAGAGTTTTAATTATTATCCTGCATATGCCGCAAATCCTTATATCTTCTTTAATCTTGCGATAATCTCTTTTAGCTTTTTACGTTTGAAGCCGTCAAGCGTAGGTGCAACGGCGGCGTAAAAATTATCAAGGTCGGCGTTGGTAAGCGTGCCGTCTCGCTTGCCATTTTCCGCCTGGGCTATAACGGCACGCATAATCTCGCCTTCGCTTTTGCCGTTCATCGACTGCGCCACGCTTTTTACAAAATTTACGCCTTTATCCTTTTCAAAAGAGTTGCCGTCGCCCTCGGTATAACTTTTAAAATCTTTCACGAGTTCCTCCGCATATAATATATTATTAATGTATGCGGCGGTGGAAAAATATGCAACTACTGGCAATTCTCGCCCTGCTTATGGCAGGCGGCAAAGGCGATGTAAGTAAATTGTTTAAAGAGGCAGAACCTGTTTTAAAAAGCTTAGGCGGTGAAGATATGCAAAACGTGTTAAAGCAGGCAGAGGATATCCTGCAAACCTTTTCAGTTTTGCAGGCTGCTGCAGGTTACGGCGGGCAAAAGAGTGAGGGGAAGGATAAAGAAAGGAAAGAAGATTTTCCCTTAGCACCTATTACGGCCATAGCTGACAGTGAAATTACATACAGGCTGACAAGATATATGACTGAAGAATGCTGAGTTTATTATATTATATATTGTCACGCGCGTGCGGAAAAAATAAATTTTTTATAAAAAAACAAAAAAATTTAAATTAATTAAAAATTTTGCTTGACATATTAAGTCTAATTTGATAATATGTAAAAGCTGTCGTGAATGACAGCTTAGTTTTTCTGAAAAAGAAAGCTAAAAACCGACAGATTGTCGGCAGACGAAGATTGACAACTGCATAAAGAGAAGAAAAAGATCAAGAAAACAAGTACAAAAG
>JAJQII010000121.1 GCA_021199295.1 Clostridia bacterium | reverse complement strand
ATATATAAAAGGATATAAAGTCGCAGGCAAAACGGGCACGGCGCAAAAATACGAAAACGGTTCTATAGCGGCGGGCAAGTACGTCTCTTCGTTTGTAGGGTTTTTCCCTTCTGACAATCCTCAGTATCTTGCGCTTATAACTGTAGACGAGCCGCAGGGCGTTTATTACGGCAGCGCCGTAGCCGCACCTGTGGCAAAACAGATATTCGAAGATATTATAGCTATAAAAAATATACAGCCGTATGAATAAAATTATATTTCGGGGTAAAATATGAAACTTAATCAGATTTTAAAAGAAAGCCGCGACGCTGCCGATATAGAAATTACGGGGCTCTGCACGGATAGTTCTAAAGTAAAAAAGGGAGATCTTTTCTTTTGTTTCGCGGGTGAACAGTTCGATTCCCACAGCTGTGCCGAACAGGTAGCCAAAGCGGGGGCGGCGGCTATTGTCTGCGAAAGAAAGCTGGGCTGCGATCTTCCCCAGGTGATTGTAAAAGACGGCAGAGCGGCGGTTGCCCGTGCGGCGCGAACCTTTTACGGCAATGCGGACGAACGGCTTAAAATTGTAGCGGTTACGGGGACTAACGGCAAAACGACAACCGTTTATATGCTTTCAGAAATTTTTAAGGCGGACGGCAAAAACACGGGTATTATAGGCACGCTCGGCATAATTTACGGCAATAAACATATAGCGCCAGAACTCACAACGCCCGATCCCGTTTATCTTCATTCAGTGCTTAAAGATATGGCGGACAGCGGTGTGGAGTATGTTTTTATGGAAGTATCTGCGCACGCGCTGTACTTTGACAAAGTGGCGGGTATAACTTTTGCCGCCGGTATTTTTACTAACTGCACGCAGGACCATCTTGATTTTTTCAGCTCGATGAGGGAGTATTCAGCCTGCAAAAAGAAACTTTTTTCTGACGGCAGATGCAAAATTTCCGTACTTAATTCAGACGACGCTCTGGGCAGGGAAATCTCCCGTTTTGCCCCTAATCCCGTAATGTATGGATTAAAAAATCCCGCCGACGTTTTCGCCGTGGATATATGCGACGGGGTAGACGGGGTAAGTTTTGTAATAAATATCTTCGACGAATTGTACGATATCAAATTGCATCTGCCTGCCGAGCATAACGTCTACAATGCTATGGCTGCTGCCGCGTGTGCAGGCGAACTGGGCGTCAGCATCGATAAAATAGCCCAAGGGCTTTCTTCCCTTACAAAAGTGGACGGCAGGCTCGAGCTTTGCGGCAGCTACAATGGGGCAAATATTTTTGTGGATTTTGCCCATACTCCAGACGGATTGGAAAAATCTTTGCAGGCGCTTAAAAAGCTGTGCAAGGGTAAACTTTACTGCCTTTTCGGCTGCGGGGGTAACCGCGACAGGTCAAAACGACCGATTATGGGCGCTATCGCCGCAAAATACGCCGATTTTTGCATAGTCACTTCAGATAACCCTCGGTTCGAAGACCCATACGATATTATAACCCAGATAGAAGAAGGTCTGCGCCCGTCGGGTAAATCTTACGTAACCGTCACCGACAGACAGACGGCGACGGAGTATGCTGTCAATCTTTTAAAAGAGGGTGATATTTTGCTTGTCGCGGGCAAAGGCGGTGAAAATTACCAGGAGATTATGGGTATAAAACATAGTTATAACGACAATACAGTTATAAAAAATATTATAAGCTGAACATAAAATGAAAATTATTTGCGCCGCTTTCCTTGCGGCATTCGCCATTTCGTTTTTGCTTTGCCTTATAGCAATACCGTTGCTTAAAAGGCTTAAGGCGGGGCAGTACATTCTCGGTTATGTAAAGGAACATAAAGATAAAGGCGGCACGCCCACAATGGGCGGGCTTGCCTTTGTGTGTGCGGCGGTGGTAGTCTCGCTTATTTTTTCGGGATTTGGCAACGGTATCGTAAATCTTACGCTTGTAATTACCGCAGGTTACGCGCTTATCGGATTTCTTGATGATTTCTTAAAAATTTACCGCAAGGACAACCTTGGCTTAAAACCTTACCAAAAGATATTTTTCCAGTGTTCTATAGCAATTATCGCGGCGGTCTATTGCTATATAAATAAATTGACGTCCGTCAAAATTCCGTTTACGTCTCAGTCTGTTGATATAAGCTGGGGTGCAATTCCATTGGTTATTTTCGTCTTTCTTGCAACGGTAAACTGTGTAAACCTTACCGATGGGTTAGACGGCCTTGCGGGGGGAACGTCAGCGGCGTATCTTGCCGCCGTCGGGTTTATGCTCTTTGCCCAAGGGGCAAGCTACTATGTAATGCCGTTTGCAATGGCAGGGGCTTTAGGCGCGTTCCTTATATTCAACACAAGCAAGGCGAGCGTTTTTATGGGTGATACGGGTTCGCTTGCCCTTGGTAGTTTTATAGCCTGCGTCAGCGTTTTTTCAGGCAACACGCTCTATATTCCCATAATCGGCATAGTATTTGTAATTTCGGGAATATCTGTAATACTTCAGGTAATATACTATAAAAGGACAAGGCGGAGGATATTTTTAATGTCGCCCTTTCATCATCATCTGCAGATGAAAGGTCATTCCGAAAGTAAAATTTCCTATGTTTATTTTGCCGTTACGGCTGTTTTGGGTATGCTTTGTCTTATTTTTGTGTAGGAAGGAGTATAAATGTATTTCTGTAACCAGAAGTTTTTTGTTGCGGGTATGTCTAAATCGGGCGAAAGCTCGGCTGCGTTTTTGCTTAGGCGTGGGGCAAAAGTTTACGTGTACGACGATTTTATAAGCGATAACGTAATGACCGTTATGAAATCGCTCGAACAGCGCGGCGCGGTAATTGTCACGGCGGATGCTTACGAAAGCGCGGTGCGGGCGTGCGACGTGCTTGTCTTAAGTCCAGGTATACCGATAGATAACGCGCTGCCCGTGCTTTTCAGGAAAATGGGAAAAGCCATTATCGGCGAAGAGGAGCTTGGCGCTCTGTATCTGCGGGCAACGGCAGTGGCGGTGACAGGCACTAACGGCAAAACGACCACCGTTTCTATGCTGAACGACGTTTTAAAACTCGACGGTAAAAACAGTACTATGTGTGGTAATATCGGCAATCCCTTAGTGGGTGTGGCGGAAAAGTTGTCGTTTGACGATTATGCTATTATAGAAGTATCTTCTTTCCAGCTTGAAACGCTTTTCAGCCTGCGGCCGCACGTAGCTATAATTACAAATATTACCGAAGACCACCTTAACAGACACTACAATATGGAAAATTACGTCTTTTTAAAGAGTAAACTTATCAGAAATTTGCGGGAGAGCGAATTTGCCGTACTCAATTATGATGATGAACGTGTACGTCGGCTTGCCGAACTTACCCGTGCCAAAGTAATATTCTTTTCTGCCGAACACAGGACTGACGGCGTTTATTATGCTGACGGTGATATTTACTGTAACGGGGAAAGGGTTTTTTCCGCAAACGATATGCGGGTTGAAGGGCTGCATAATATTTACAATGCCCTGGCTTGTATTGCCGCGTCGTATGCGCTCGGCATAGATCTGCAGGTTGCCGCCAAAGCTGTTTGCCAGTTCAAAGGCGTCCGCCACAGACTGGAAAAAGTTTGTGAACAGAATGGGAAAACATACATAAACGACAGCAAGGGGACTAATGTAGACGCTACGCTTAAAGCTGTCGCCTGTATGGATGCCGATACGGTAATTTTGCTCGGCGGCAAAGATAAGGGTTACGATTATGAACCCCTGTTCGAAAAGATTAAAGATAGCAGAGTGGTGCACGCCGTGCTTTACGGGGAAAACAGAATTAAGCTGTTAAATGCCGCCATTAAAAGCGAATTTACTTCAATATCTTTATGTTCAGATTTCTACACTGCCGTGTACGTTGCCGACCATACGGCAAAAAGCGGGCAGACCATATTGTTGAGCCCTGCGAGTTCAAGTTTCGATGCGTTTTCGGGATATGAAGAAAGGGGAGATGCCTTTATAAAAGCGGTGAAGGTTGGATAGGGGCAGGCTTTTAGGCAAAAGAAAGAAGGCGGGAGACATCCCGCTTTTAGTTTGCGTTTCGGTTATGGTTGTGTTTGGCTGTGTAATGATTTATTCGGCAAGCAGCTATACGGCTGAAGTGCAATACGGCGACAGTCTTTACTTTGTAAAAAAACAGGTGTTGGGCGCTGTAGTCGGTTTCGCCGTTATGGCGGTAATGTGTTTTGTGCCATATAGCAAACTTGAAAAAATAAAATACCCCGCCGTAATCGTAGCCGCCATACTTCTTATACTCGTTTTTGTTCCAGGGGTAGGGGTAACAAATTACGGGGCGACGCGCTGGATAGGTTTCGGTTCTTTTACAATTCAGCCTTCCGAGGTGGCAAAGTATGCTTACGCACTCTTTTCCGCAGCGTATTTTTCTAAAAATTATAAGCGGGTAAAAACGGTAAAGGGCGTGTTGCCCGTGCTCGCTGTCGGCATTATCTTTTGCGTACTTATAATCTTAGAGCCTAATATGTCTATAACCATGTGCCTCGGTCTGCTTATGCTCGCCATAGTGTTTTTAAGCGGAGCAAGTTTAAAAACGTTTGCCGTGGTGCTTATCCCGTGTATTGCCGCCATACCCGTTCTTATTATAGCCGAGCCGTACAGGCTGCAAAGGCTCAGCGCCTTTCTCGATCCGTGGTCGTCGCCCTTAGACGAAGGCTACCAGCTTATCCAGTCGCTCTATGCCCTTGGCAACGGCGGCCTGTTCGGCGTCGGGCTTTTTAATTCCACGCAAAAATACAGGTTTCTGCCATTTGCCGAAAGTGATTTTATTCTCTCGGTAATGGGGGAAGAACTCGGTTTTATCGGTCTTGTCGTGTTTTTTGCCGCATGCGGTTTTATTATATGGCGTGGATTTCTGATTGCAAAAAGGAGTAAAAGCCGATTCGGTTATCTGCTTGCCGCAGGGTTTACGCTCGTTTACGGAATACAGGTAATAATTAACGCGCTTGTGGTAAGCGGCACAATCCCGCCTACAGGTTTGCCGCTCCCGCTTGTTTCCAGCGGAAACACCTCGCTTATTATAACAATGGCTTCTATGGGCGTGCTTTACAATATATCGCGGGGCGATTAACATTAAATTTTTTTTCGCCGTATAATAAATTATTAACAGGCAAGTGCGCCCGCCGCGCTTTTTGTATTTACATACTCGGAGATAATATGGAAAAATATATTATAAACGGAGGAAACAGACTATACGGAAGCGTGAATATCCAGACGGCAAAAAATTCCGTTTTGCCTATACTCGCCGCGTCAGTGCTTACCGACGGCAAGGTGAGAATACTAAATATTCCGCAGATATCCGATGTGAAAAATATGGTAAAAATCCTCTGCTGTCTTGGCTGCAAGGCAGTTTACGAGGGGAACGACATAATAATAGACAGCTCCTCTGCCAGTTGCTTTGAAATTCCAGGTACGCTCGCGCATGAATTAAGGTCGTCTATTTTTTTGCTCGGACCTGTAATCTCGCGCTTCCACCGCGCAAAGATCGCCTATCCGGGCGGATGCGATATCGGGCTGCGTCCTGTGGATTTGCACCTTAACGGTCTTAAAAGGCTGGGCGTAAAAATTACCGAACAAAACGGGTACATACATTGCAGTTGCGACAATCTTACGGGCAACGAGATTATGCTCGACTGCCCGAGCGTGGGTGCGACGGAAAATATAATGCTTGCCGCCGTAAAGGCAGAAGGAACGACTGTTATTAAAAATGCCGCCCGCGAACCCGAAATAGAAGATTTGCAGACTTTTTTAAATTACATAGGCGGGAAAGTAAGCGGGGCGGGAAGCGGAACTATAATAATAGAAGGTGTTAAACATCTTCGCGGAGGGGAGTATTTGCCAATATCTGACAGGATAGAGGCGGGAACTTTTCTTATCGCGGCGGCAATGTGCGGCGGCGAGATAGTTGCTGAAGGGATATGCGCCGAAAATATAAGCTCGCTTTTACATAAATTAAGGGAAAACGGTTGCAAAATACACGTAAAAAATGATAAAATAAAAATACAAAGATTGGGCAGGCTTGTCTCGGTAAAATCTATTGAAACACAGCCGTACCCGGGATTCCCTACAGATTTGCAGGCGCAGATGACGGCGCTGTGCTGTGTATGCGGCGGCAACTCCATAATCACCGAAAATCTGTTTGAAACGCGTTTTAAGTATATCCCCGAACTCCGCAAAATGGGCGCAGACGTAACAGTGTCGGGCAGGAATGCCTTTGTACGCGGGGTAGACAGATTTAAGGGTGCTTGCGTAACCGCTTCAGACCTTCGCGGAGGGGCAGCCCTTGTAATTTCGGCGCTTGCGGCTGAAGGCACAAGCGAGGTTATCGATCTGTCGCATACCGACAGGGGTTACGGGCAGTTTGAATGCAAATTAAAAAAACTTGGCGCTGATATAGCGCGTACCACGCTGTAAAAAGCATTTAAGGTATAAAATGAAGTACATAAGAAGAGCAATCGTAATAATATTAGCGGCAGTATTTATTGCCGCCGCCGCAATAGGGGTAAGCGTGGTGTTTGCCGTGCGCAACATTAACGTGGCAACCGTAAGTTATTCGTCGGCTGCCGTCGGCAGTGAAAATTTTTCTGCTTCTGTAGAAACGGCTAAGACAGAACTTTCCTCTTTAAGCGGCAAAAATCTTCTTGGCGTGACAAGCAGCGACATTTCTTCGCTTGTTCCCTCAGACGGGTACGCGAGGTTTGTCTCGGCAGAAAAGGTATATCCCTGTACGGTAAATGTCACATTAGAAGAACGTCTCGAAACGTTTGCCGTTCTTTCAGAAGACGGCAAGTACCTTGTTTATGACGAGCAGGGCGCTTACATAACGGCTAAGGTAGAGAATATAAATAACCTTGACGGTTGCCCCAATGTAATTGTTTCGGCGGAAGGCAGCCTGGAAGAAATTGCAGCGGTGGCAGGATATTTCGGCGAAGAATTTTCGGCTTTGCGTTCGGTTGTAGAAAGTATTACCGTAACGACATACGCCGCCCAGGATAGTACGGTTCTGGCATTCAGGTTGTATTGCGGTATAACGCTCAGGCTTGTAGATTATGCCGTTTACCCGCAGGAAAAAGTAAAGGCATTGCACACGGCTTTCCAATCTTTAGACGATTACGCCAAGACGGGCGGGGAGTTAAGCTGCCATTCTGATTCTTCGGGGCAGTTGTATATAACGCTTCCCGGCGGCTCAATTTACAAGGTTTGACAAAATTGTATACTAAAAAGGCGGTCGTTGCGGCATAGTAGACCGTCTTTTTTATTTTTACGCTATATTTTTTAAGTGATTTTGTTGACTTTTTTATTGTGCTATTATATAA
>JAJQII010000074.1 GCA_021199295.1 Clostridia bacterium | reverse complement strand
GCAGCGTCAGATGTGTATAAGAGACAGCGGTTTTTTTTCTCAAAATATTTGACGGTGATTATATAATATGGTATAATATATACAAGAGAAAAAATCAAAACAAAAAAAGGGGTAATAAAATGCCTGAAAAAGTACAAAACAGCTACGATGCAAACTCGCTTGTCGCGTTAAAGGGGCTCGAGCCCGTACGCGAAAATCCAGGAATGTATATCGGCACTACAGATGAAAAAGGTCTGCACGGGCTTGTAAGGGAAGTTATAGATAACTCTATAGACGAAGCCCTTGCAGGTTTCTGCGACAGGGTAGAAGTAACCCTTACAGCCGACGGGTGCTGCATTGTTAAAGATAACGGCAGGGGCATCCCTACCGGCATAAACGAACAGGAGGGAATAAGCGGCGTAGAGCTTGCGCTTACCAACCTTAACGCGGGCGGTAAATTCGGCGGCGGCAACAAGCACGGCGGATATAAAATATCGTCGGGCTTGCACGGCGTGGGCGTATCCTGCGTCAACGCGCTTGCTGATACACTGGTTGCCGAAGTGTGCCAGAACGGCCATATTTACAAACAGGTTTACCATTGCGGCGTTCCCGAAGAACCTTTAAAAATAGTCGGCGACACCACCGAAACGGGTACAATGATATCCTTCCATCCCGACGCCACCGTGTTCGAAACGGTTGAATTTAACTACGAAACGTTAAAAACGCTCCTGAGAGAGCTTTCTTACCTCAATAAAGGAATAACCCTCGTGCTTACCGATTTGCGCGGCGAAAACCCCCGTTCAGACAGTTTTTGTTACGAAGGCGGCGTGGTTCACTTTATCGAGGATATAAACAAGGGTAAGCAGGTACTGTTTGCCTCGCCCGTTTACTTCGAAGATTCCGAAGGAGATGATAAATTTCTCGAAGTAGCCATACAGTATAACGACAGCTACGCCGAACAGATTTTCCCTTTCTCTAACAATATCCGCCAGCCCGACGGCGGCACTCATTTAGACGGATTTAAATCGGCGCTGACTAAAATAATAAACGATGCGGGCCACCGCCTTAACATTTTAAAAGAAAACGACAAACTTTCGGGCGAGGACGTGCGCGAGGGTATAACAGCTGTTGTTTCGGTAAAGATTGCCGACGCCCAGTACGAAAGCCAGACAAAGGCAAAACTTTGCTCTACCTACGTGCGCGGCTTCGTTTATAAGGCGGTGTGCGAAAAATTCGGCACGTATCTTGAAGAACACCCCGCCGAAACAAGGGAACTTGTTTTACGTTGCGTAACGGCACAGCGCGCCCGCGACGCCGCAAGGCTTGCCCGCGAGGAAACCCGCCGCAAGGGCGTGTTAGAATCTACAAAGCTCCCCGGCAAACTTGCCGACTGCTCGGATAAGCGCCCCGAACTCTGCGAAATTTACATTGTAGAAGGCGACAGCGCGGGCGGCACTGCAAAGCAGGGCAGGGACAGGCGCTTCCAGGCGATACTTCCCTTAAGGGGCAAGATATTAAACGTGGAAAAGGTGCGCATTAACCGCGTACTTGAAAACGAAGAAATAAAAGCTATGATTACGGCGTTCGGCTGCGGCATACAGGAAAATTTTGACGAAAGCAAACTGCGTTACGACAGAATAATTATAATGACCGATGCCGATGTAGACGGCAGCCACATAAGAATACTTCTTTTGACATTCTTCTTCCGCTATATGCGCCCGCTGGTAGAAAACGGCCACGTATACGCCGCCCAGCCACCCTTATACAAGGTTTCGGGCAAGGGCATACCCGACACTTACCTTTACGACGACAAGGCGCTGGAAGATTTCCGCAACAGTTACGAAGGCAAGTTCGAGCTCCAGCGTTACAAAGGCTTGGGTGAAATGAACAAAGAACAGCTTTGGGAAACGACAATGGACCCCGCAAAGCGTACCTTGGTCCGCGTGAACGTGGAAGACGCTGTAGAGGCAGATAAAATGTTTGCCCTTCTTATGGGTGAACAGCCCGAACTCAGAAGGCAGTTTATAGAAGAAAACGCAAAGCTCGTAGCCGAGCTTGACGTGTAAGGAGGATAAGCCATGGCTAAGAAAGAGACAAGCCCCGAGCTTACCGAAGAATTTAAAAAGACTCTGTCTATGACCAAAATGCTCGAAGTAGAGGTAGACGAGGAGTTAAAGCGTTCGTTTATAGCATACGCTATGGCGGTAAACGTATCCCGCGCCATACCCGACGTAAGGGACGGGCTCAAACCCGTGCACAGGCGTATACTCTACTCTATGCACGAGTTAGGTTTATATAACGACAAACCTTTCAGAAAATGCGCCCGTATAGTCGGCGATTGCTTAGGTAAATATCACCCCCACGGCGACAGTTCGGTTTACGACGCCCTTGTACGTCTCGCGCAGGACTTTTCTATCAACTTTCCCCTTGTAGAAGGCCACGGCAACTTCGGCTCTGTCGACGGCGACCCCGCCGCCGCAATGAGGTACACTGAAGCAAGGCTCTCTAAACTTGCTTCAGAGATGCTCCGCGACCTCGATAAAGAGACCGTTGATTTCTACCCCACGTTCGACGACACGGGTATGCAGCCCTCGGTATTGCCTTCACGCTTCCCCAATATGCTTGTAAACGGCTCTGACGGCATAGCGGTAGGTATGGCTACAAATATACCGCCCCACAATCTGGGCGAGGTTATAGACGGCGTTATCGCCATGATAGATAATCCCGATATAGACGTGGACGGTCTTATGCAGTATATTCCTGCCCCCGACTTCCCTACAGGCGCGACCATTATGGGCAGGAGCGGTATACGCAAAGCCTACCGTACAGGCAGGGGCAATATTATAATCCGCTCTAAATGCGAAATAGAGGAGTACCAGAGCGGCAATACAACCCGTTCGCGCATTATAGTGACCGAAATTCCCTACCAGGTAAACAAGGCGAAACTCATCGAATCTATGGCAGACCTTGTAAAAGACAAGCGCATAGAAGGTATATCAGATATACGCGAAGAATCTGACCGCGACGGCATGAGGATTGTTATCGAAATAAAGAAAGACGCCAATGCGCAGGTTGTGTTAAACCTCTTGTACAAGCATACAAACCTGCAGGTTTCCGACGGTCTTATCATGCTTGCCCTGGTAGACGGTACGCCCAAACTTTTGAACCTTAAAGAGTTTATCTACTATTACCTTGAACACCAGAAAGACGTTATCGTCCGCCGCACCAAGTTCGACCTCAACAAAACGGAAGAACGCGCCCATATTTTAAGGGGTTTGGTTATAGCCCAGGCGAGCATAGACGAGGTTGTTGAAGTCTGCAAAACGGCAAAAGATAAAAACGAATGCGTAGAAAAATTAATGGCAAACTTCATGCTGGACGACAGGCAGGCAAACGCCGTTGCTGAATTAAGGCTGTACAGGCTTTCCCACCTTGAAGTAGACAAGATAACGGGTGAACTTGACGAGCTGGAAGCGCAGATAGCCGATTTCAAAGATATTTTAGCCAACGAAAGCAGGGTACTCAACATAATCCGCGCAGACCTTTTAGAAATAAAGCGCAAGTATCCCTCAGAGCGAAAGACAGATATTATCACCGACTTCAGCGATATAGAAGACGCCGATTTAATCCCCGTAGAAAATGTTGTTATATCCCTTACCCATTCTGGCTACGTAAAGCGCCTTCCCGTTGCAGAATATAAGGCACAGCACCGCGGCGGCATGGGAGTTACGGCACACAAGCCTAAGGAAGAAGACTTTGTAGAGCGCATGTTCGTATCGTCTTCGCACGACACCATACTTCTTTTCTCCAACTTTGGTAAGGTTTATTCCGTAAAGGCTTACGACATACCTGAAGCAGCCCGCACGTCTCGCGGCAGGGCAATGATAAATATAGTACAGATTGCCCAGGATGAAAAGATTAGCGAGATGATCCCCGTGCAGGACGGCGCAGAAGGTTACATTGCATTTGCCACCCGCGGCGGGCTGATCAAAAAGACTAAAATGGAAGAGTTTGCCCGCATAAACCGCAACGGCAAAATTGCTATAAAACTCAACGAGGGCGACGAGCTTATATCAGTAAAATACATAACGGGCAACGACGAGCTTATGATAGCATCGTCCGACGGTAAGTGCATACGCTTCAACGAAAGCGACGTCCGCTCTATGGGCAGGGATACCGCAGGCGTAAGGGCAATGAAACTCGCCGAGGGCGACAGGCTGGTAGATATGCTTGTCGTGGACGAAAACAAGGATATATTAACTGTTACAACAAACGGCTTTGGCAAACGTACCTCGCCCAACGACTACAGGGTTCAGGGCAGGGCAGGCAAAGGCATAAAGGCAGGCGTGTTTAACGAAAACACGGGTAGCCTTGTAAATATGAAACAGGTGACCGAAGAAGACGATATAATGATTATATCAGATGCAGGCATAATTATAAGGATGCACTGCTCGGATATATCCAAGATAGGAAGGAACACCCGCGGCGTAAGGCTTATGCGCCTTAAAGAAGGTTCTGTGGCAACCGTCGCAGTAACCGAGCGGGACGACGAAAGCGAGGCCGCCACGGTTGAAGAAACCGCCGACGGCACAGAGGAAGCGCCTTCCGAAAATCCCGAAGAATAATAAGATGCACAAAAAAACAGCTGTTGCAAAATTTGCAACAGCTGTTTTGCATTTTCTTTTTAATTGGCTTCAGCCTTTTTTGTTTCCCCTGTGGAAGAGGGTATTATCAATTCCATAATCTTTATCAGCCAGGACGAAACAGGGAAAGCCGCTTCGACTACAACCACGACTATAAGGATTTTTGAATAATCCCAGTCAAGGCTGCTCCACCCGTCAAACAGCAGGTCTCCGATCCCTGGTACGCAATAGCAGGCTATTGCCGCTGCAAGCATTACAAGATACAGTACAGCCCTGTACCAGTTGAAAGGCTGGCACACCCTGTAAAGCATAACAAAGCCGCTGAAGGTAAGCGCAAGCATAGCCATTGCAAGGTAGTAGTCGCCAAATTCTTTCGGCGCTATAAGGTAAATAATGTACATAGTCATTACGCTTAAAACCATAAGCACCGCGCCGGGGATAGATCGGCTCATAACGTGCGATATAAACTTGCCCTGCACACGCGCGTTGTTCGGCTGAAGGGAGAGGAAGAAAGACGGCACGCCTATTATGCAGAATTCAAGGAGCAATACGTTTTTGGGCAGGAACATATAAGATGTATCCATACATATGCAAAGCAGTGCAAGTATGCAGGTAAACAGCGTCTTCATCAAAAACAGAGAGGATGAATTTTTTATGTCGTTTATTACACGCCTGCCCTCGGCAACAACCTTTGGCATAGAGTTAAAGTTGTTGTCCATAAGTACAAGATGGCTTACGTTCCTTGCCGCTTCGCTTCCCGATGCAACCGATATCGCGCAGTCGGCTTCCTTCATGGCAAGTATATCGTTTACGCCGTCGCCCGTCATCGCAACGGTGTTGCCCTCTGCCTTTATCGTGCGTACAAGTATGGCTTTCTGTTCGGGCGTAACCCTGCCGAAAACGGTATAGCTGTTCGCGACGCTCTCTACCTCGCGTTCGTTTAAACCTTCAAGCGAAATATAGTGGTCTGCGCCGCTTATTCCCGCCCTGCGGGCTACTTCCGAAACGGTAACGGGATTGTCGCCTGAAATAACTTTTACATTCACGTCGTTGTCTTTAAACCATTTAATGGTGGTAATGGCGTCTTCGCGGATGTTGTCAGCAATGGAAATTATAGCCACAGGCTTAAAGCCCGTCGGCAGTTTATCACCCGATATATAAGAGGGGGAGTAGGCAAGCGCGAGTACGCGCATACCCATCTGGGCGTATTGTTTGGTAATGCGTTCCACTTTGGCGGGCAACGGTTTAAGCACAAATTCAGGTGCTCCGAAGCAGAAAGTGCCCACGTCTTCGAACGACACAGCGGAAAGTTTCCTTGCCGAAGAGAAGGGTATTTTAGCTACAGCGCTAAGCACGTCGCTGTGTCCGAAGTGGTTGTAAAGGGCAATAGAAGTCTGGTTGTTATCGTCCAGCGCAAACAGCATGCTGCCCATAATATCGTTAAGCGACAGGTCGTTTACCGTGTTTAAAATAACGCTGTCGTTTACGCGCATCCTGCCGTCTGTTATAGTGCCCGTTTTGTCAAGGCACAGTACGTTTACGCGGGCAAGCATTTCAAGCGAATACAAATCCTGCACAAGCGTGTTTTGCCTGGCAAGCCTTATTACGCCTACCGCCAGTGCTATAGACGTAAGCAGAAGCATGCCCGAAGGTATCATTCCTATAACAACCGAACAGGTACGCTGTACGGCGTAGTTTATCTGGGCTGAGAATATCCAGTCGCTTATCCCCGCGGCAGAGGCAGAAGTGGCGTCGTAGTTGTTGTACGTGGTAATAAAAATACCTATCGCTACGGGAATAATTAAAAGAGCAATAACTTTGATTATAAGCTTTGTGCTGTTCATCAGCTCAGAATTGGGCTTTTTGTACTTTTTAGCCTTAGAGGTAAGTTTTTGGAGATATGTTTCTTTGCCTACCTTTTCAACTCTGAATTTGCCGTTTCCGCTCGAAATAAAGCTGCCTGCATAAAGCAAATCGCCCGCCTTCTTTTTGATGGAGATAGATTCGCCCGTCAAAAGCGATTCGTTTACCTCTACAGCGCCTTCGGCAAGTATGCAGTCGGCGGGAACTTGGTTACCCGTTTCAAGCAAAATAACGTCGTCAAGCACAATCTCGTTAAGCGGTATTTCCGTCACATCGCCGTCGCGTATTACTTTAACGGTGTTTGCCGCAAGCAGCGAAAGTTTGTCTATAGACTTTTTAGAACGTATTTCCTGTATTATGCCCACGGCAATGTTTGCCGCCGTCATAAATATAACAAGATAGTTTGTTATTCCCTGGGTATGCGCGAGTATAAGCGCTATGCCCGCCAAAAGGCAAAGCAGGTTAAAAAAGGTGCATATGTTGCTTATAAATATGCTGGCGTAAGATTTCGAGTACTGTTTATTGTTGTCGTTAAACATAAACTGCGAAAATCTCGTCTGTACCTGCGCAGTGGTAAGCCCCTTGTCTATATCGGGTTTATATCTGTCTACCTTTGTATTTATAACCTTTTTCGGGTGCTTGCGGAAGTATCTGAATATCTTTTCCTTGTCAAAATTATCGTCGGCTTCAGCTGGCTGGCTTTCCTGCGGCTCGGCAGGTTGTTCCTCCAGATCAGCCGCTGCCTCGGGTTCTTCAGTTACCTCATTTTGGGCAGCTTTGCCTTCAGACCATTTTTTAAAATATATTTTACTCATTTATTTTCCTTATGCGAAAAATTTTCTACCTTACCATTATATCATAT
>JAJQII010000032.1 GCA_021199295.1 Clostridia bacterium | reverse complement strand
ATTTCATATAATAAACTCCTGAAAATTATTTTATGAGTTTATTATATCACTAAATTTGGCTTAAGTAAAGTAATAATGTAAAATAATGCAAAAAGCATTTTAAATATTTTGCTTGTAATTGTAAATTTGTGTCGAATTATGGCTTATATCTGAGTAAGGTCAACATACTCATCATAAGTAAGATTCTTGTCGAAAGTCTTTGTGCCGTTAATTTCGATTATCCTGTTTGCAACGGTATTCATTAGTTCCTGGTCGTGCGAGGTGAAAAGCATACAACCTTTAAAATTTTTCATACCGTTGTTCAAAGCCGTAATGCTTTCAAGGTCAAGGTGGTTTGTAGGTTCGTCAAAAATAAGGAAGTTACCCCCTTCAAGCATCATTTTTGCCAGCATACAGCGTACTTTTTCACCGCCGCTTAATACTTTTGCCTGTTTTAACGCCTCTTCGCCTGAAAAAAGCATTCTGCCAAGCCACCCTCTAAGGTATTCCTCGTAATGGTCTTTGGAAAACTGCGAAAGCCATTCCACGAGGGTAAGTTCACAACCCTGGAAAAACTCGTTGTTGTTTTCAGGGAAATAGGAAACGGATATGGTTTTGCCCCATTTTATAGTTCCGCTGTCCGGCTGTATTTTACCTGTTAAAATATCGTATAACATAGATATCGTAGTGCTTTTATCGCTTACAATACCTATTTTTTCATCCTTCTGGACGGTGAAAGAAATATTTTCGAAATAGCCTTTTTTTGTAAGATTTTCCACCATCAGGATATCGTTGCCGATATCTTTTTCGAACTTGAAGTCTATATAGGGATATTTCCTTAAAGACGGCTTGAAGTCAGAAATGGTAAGTTTTTCAAGTTCTTTCTTTCTTGAGGTCGCTTGCCTTGATTTTGACGCGTTCGCGGCAAAACGGGCAATAAAGTCCTGTAGTTCTTTTGCGCGTTGTTCGTTCTTCTTATTCTGGTCCTTTTGCTGGCGGGCAAGAAGCTGGCTTGTTTCGTACCAGAAGTCGTAGTTGCCGAGCATCATATTAATTTTGCCGTAATCAACATCGCAGATATGCGTGCAGACCTTATTTAAGAAGTGCCTGTTGTGCGACACGATGATTATTGTATTCTCAAAATCGAGGAGGTAATTTTCCAGCCATCGCACAGTTTTGATGTCAAGGTTGTTGGTAGGCTCGTCAAGCAAAAGCACGTCGGGGTTGCCGAACAATGCCTGGGCAAGCAGCACCTTTACCTTCCGCTTTGCGTCAAGATCAGCCATCAGCATATAATGGCAATCTTCTGTTATATCCAGTGCATTTAGCAATGTCTGTGCTTCATATTCTGCTTCCCAGCCGCCTATTTCGGCAAATTCAGCCTCAAGCTCGCTGGCTCTTACGCCGTCGGCCTCGGTAAATTCTTCCTTTGCGTATAAAGCGTCCTTTTCATCCATTATACGCACAAGACGCCTATGCCCGAGCATTACCGCCCTTAAAACGGTTACGTTATCGAAGGCGTTCTGGTTTTGCATTAAAACGGACATTCTTTCGGTTTTATCGAGAGAGACTTCCCCTTTATTGGGTTCTATATCGCCGCTTAACACCTTTAAAAAAGTAGATTTGCCAGCGCCGTTAGCTCCGATTATGCCGTAGCAATTACCTTTTGTAAACTTAAGATTTACATCTTCAAACAATTTTTTGCTGCCGTATTGCAGCGACACGTTATTTACCTGAAGCATTTAATTCTCCTTAATCAATATACGGCGAACTGGCTGTTATACAGTTTGTTGTAGAATCCGCCGAGGGCTAAAAGTTCTTCGTGTTTGCCTTGTTCTATTATTTTCCCGTCCTTCATTACCAAAATAAGGTCGGCATTCTTTATTGTAGAAAGTCTGTGGGCGACAATAAAACTTGTCCTGCCTTCCATCATTTGAGCGAACGCGCTTTGTATGTTTAGTTCTGTTCTTGTATCTATAGACGAAGTAGCTTCGTCCAATATAAGCATCGGCGGCAGGCAAAGCATAATTCTTGTTATGCACAAGAGCTGTTTTTGCCCTTGCGAAAGATTGCCGCCGTCTTCGGTTATATAGGTGTCGTAACCGTTTTCGAGCTGCATGATAAACTTATGCGCATGCGATTGTTTTGCCGCCTCTATTATTTCTTCATCTGTAGCATCTGGTTTACCCATGGCGATATTTTGTTTTATAGTCCCGCTTTTCAGCCACGTATCCTGCAAAACCATGCCGTAATTATGTCTTAACGATGCACGGGTAACATCGCGGATGTCGTCGCCGTCTACAGATATTTTACCACTGTCAACGTCGTAAAATCTCATTAACAGGTTGATAAGCGTCGTCTTGCCACAGCCTGTAGGTCCTACTATTGCAATCCTTTGCCCTGCTTTTACGTTTATATCAAGATTTTCAATCAGTTTTCTGTCCGCCGTATAAGAGAAAGCTACTTTATCAAACTCAACGTTTCCCTGTACATTATCCAGTTCTTTGGCATTTTCTTTATCGGGAATTTGTGCAGGTTCGTCTATAACCTCGTATATTCTCCCCGCACACGCTATAGCGTTTTGCAGTTCGGTGATTACCCCCGTTATTTCGTTAAACGGCTTTGTGTACTGGTTTGTATACGACAGAAGAGTGCTAAGTTTACCAACGTTGAACGCAACGGGCAGCACGCCGGGGTATATTATTGTTAATGCTCCGGCAAGGGCAACGGCGGCGTAAACAAGGCTGTTTACAAACCTTGTCGTAGGGTTTGTAAGAGATGAATAGAAAATGGAATTTAACGATGCTTTTGTAAGCCTGTTGTTTACCTCGTCAAATTGTTCCATATTTTCATCTTCGTGCGAAAACGCCTGTACTACCTTTAAATTGCCCACCATCTCGTCTATCATAGCCGTCTGTTCACCGCGTATCTCAGAAGTTTTCTTAAACATTGAATAGGTGCGAGATGCAATAAATTTTGCTATAAACAGCGACAGCGGAGTCAATACAAAAACAGCTATCGCCACTATCCAGTTTAACACAAACATAAGTACAAGTGTTCCCACTATTGTCAGAACTCCTGTAAAAAGTTGTGTAAAGCCCATTAAAAGTCCGTCGGCAAACTGGTCTACGTCGGCTATATTTCGGCTTACTATATCGCCGTAAGGGTGTCCGTCAAGATATTTAAGCGGCAAAATTTGAATATGGGCAAAGGCTTCTTTTCGGATATCTTCAGTTACCGAATAAGTTATTTTATTGTTTATAATATTTAACAGCCACTGGGCAATGCAGGTTACTACAAGCGTTATCCCGATATAAATAAAATACCTGTAAATCCCGTTAAAATCGGTGTCGCCGTAAACAATTAAATTAATTGCCTCACCAAAAAATATAGGTACAATCAGGTTGCCAGCAACCGTGATAAGCGCGAGTACTATAGAAAGTATTATATATGGCGTATAGCCCTTTAATTGCTTTAATATACGTTTTAATATCTGTTTTTGGGAAGTTGCCCTTTCCATAATCAAGCAGCACCCCCTTTCCCGAACTGGGAATAATGTATTTCACGGTACAACGGGCAATTTTCAAGCAATTCTTCGTGAGTGCCCATGCCAGCCATTACCCCGTGGTCCAATACAATAATTTTATCTGCGTTCCTTATAGAAGACGTCCTTTGCGACACTATGAATACCGTGGGTTTGTAGTCAAGTTCTTTAAGTGATTTGCGTAAGTTAGCGTCCGTCGCATAATCAAGCGCCGAAGCGCTGTCGTCCAGAATTAAAATTTCAGGTTTTCTGACTAATGCCCTTGCAATGGTAAGCCGCTGTTTTTGTCCGCCTGAAAAATTAGCGCCGCCCTGTTCTACAGGTTCTTCCAGCCCCAAAGGTTTAGCTTTTATAACGTCTTCTGCCTGTGCCGTTTTAATGGCTTCATTAAGTTCTTCGTCGGTCGCGTCGGCATTGCCCCATCTAAGGTTTTCAGCAATAGTGCCGTTAAATAGTACAGCTTTTTGGGGAACAATTCCACATTTTTCGCGTATTTCCTCGTCTGTAAAACCTTTTACGTCCATTCCGCCTATACTTACGCTGCCTTCGCACGCATCGTAAAAATGCGGGATAAGGTTTACAAGGGTAGATTTACCCGAGCCTGTGCCGCCTATTATGCCTATCGTTTCGCCGCGTTCGGCAGAAAAAGTAATATCGGTAAGCGCTTTGCCGCCTTCTGCCGAATACTTCATACTTACGTTTTCAAAGTTGATAAAGGGCAAATTCTCGTTTACTTCGCAAACTTCATGCTTGAGCGACGGCTGCATATCGAGTATTTCAGATATTCTCCCCGCGCAAGCAAAAGATTTTGTGAGCGTTATAATAAGGTTAGCCAGTTTTATAAGCTCTACAAGTATCTGCGACATATAATTGTAAAGGGCAACCACATTACCCTGCGTAAGAGATCCGCTGTTTACTTTAAGTGCCCCGACATAAATAAGCACTATTATTCCGACGTTTATTACGGCGTATGTAAGCGGATTCATCAGCGAGGAAATTTTACCCGCAAAGTTTTGTGATTTTTTAAGATTGGCGTTCTTTTGGTTAAAACTTTGCACTTCCTTTTCTTCGTTGCAGAATGCTCTTATTACCCTTGCGCCCGTCAATGCCTCGCGAGTGGAAACGGTTACGCTGTCAAGGTTGTTCTGCACTTTTTTATACAGGGGAATTGTTGCAAAAAGTATTCCGAAAACTATTACCAATAATAAAGCTATGGCGGCTGCAAATATGCCTCCTGCCGTCACGCTTATTGTAAACGCCATTATCATAGCGCCGAAAACTATTACGGGCGAACGCATAAAAAGGCGCAAAACCATATTAACGCCGTTTTGCACCTGGTTTACGTCGCTCGTCATTCTGGTTATCATGCGGGAAGTACCCAGTCCGTCTATTTCTGCATAGGAAAGGCTTTGCATTTTTGCAAACAAATCGTTGCGCAGTTTATAAGAAAATCCCACCGCCGCTTTTGCCGCGAAATACTGCGCGAACACGGCGCACACAAGCCCTACCGCGCCCAGGGCAATAAGCACGCCGCACATTTCTATAACGTAAACCGTCCCCTTGCCGCCGCTGATACCGTCGTCGATGATGCTCGCGACTACTAACGGAACGATAAGTTCGAAGCACGCTTCAAGAAATTTAAAAAGAGGCGCAAGCACGCTTTCCTTTTTGTATGCAGTAAGGTATTTCAACAACTTTTTCATACAGATTAGATTTTACCATTTAAATAATAAAAAATCAAACATATTGCAATTTATTTGCAATTATCTCGTTATTTTGTTAAACTAAATTCAAGGTTTTTTTTATGGGTTATACTGTTTATCTTAAAAAGAATGAAGAAAAAAGAATTGTAAACGGCCACAGCTGGGTGTATGCCAACGAAGTTTATAAAATCGAAGGCAAAGATAAAAACGGTTCGCTTGCCACCGTTTTATCGTACGACGGAAGATTTATCGGCAAAGGTTATATAAACCATGCCTCTAAAATTCTTGTCCGTGTTTTTATAAGAAATGAAGAAACCGACGGCAAAGAACTATATTTAAAACGCATTGCCGAGGCTGCCGCGTACCGCAAAAAATTGGGGTATGATAATTGCTGCCGCCTTGTCTTTGCTGAGGCTGACAATCTGCCTGCCCTTATTGTGGATAAGTACGGCGATTATCTTGCCGTGCAATGCCTTTCTTTAGGTATTGACCAGCGCAAACAGATGATAACGGAATGCCTTATACAGCTTTTTAATCCAAAGGGAATTTACGAGCGCAGCGACGTTGCCGCCCGTAAAAAAGAAGGGCTTGAGGAGATTAAGGGCGTTTTATACGGAGATATTTCCGATTACTGTGAAATAGAAGAAAACGGTATCAAAATGCTTGTTAATATCAAAAACGGGCAAAAGACGGGCTACTTTTTAGACCAGAAGGAAAACCGTTTTGCCGCGAGAAAATATTGTAGCGGCTCAGTCTTAGACTGTTTTTGCAACAGCGGCGGTTTTTCTATGAATGCCGCCACCGTTGCCGACGAAGTGATTTCCTGTGATATTTCTGAACTTGCACTGCAAAATGTACGCGACAATGCCAGGCTTAACGGCTTTACAAATATAAAAACGCAATGCGGCGACGTCTTTGAAATTTTGCGGAATTACCGTAAAGAAGGTAAAAAGTTTGATACGGTAATATTAGATCCTCCAGCTTTCTGCAAAAGCGCAAACGAGGTAAAGGATGCCTACCGCGGATATAAAGATATAAATATCTCGGCAATGAAAATTGTGGCAAGCGGAGGATTTCTGATAACCTGTTCGTGCTCGCATTACATGACAATGCCGCTATTTGAAAAAATGCTTATAGAGGCCGCCCGTGAAAGCGGAAAGACTGTGCGGAGCGTAGAAGTAAAAACGCAAGCACCCGACCACCCTTCCCTTTTGTGCGCCGAAGAAACGCAGTATTTAAAATTTTTTGTTCTACAGATTATATAAAAACAGAGTCTGCAAAATGCAGACTCTGTTTTTATCTTTTATAATCAGCTATTTGCTCTTTGAACATTTCTTCCATCATATTTATAGAATTTTCAAGACTGTATTTTTTAGCGCATTCAGCGTAAACATAGCGCATCCTCTGCAATTCTCCGGGATTTTCAAACCAATAATCAATTTTTTCAGCAAGTTCACGGCTGTCTTTGTAGTTATAAAGCGAACGTTCGTCCAGTGCGAATTGTTTGGTAGCTGAAAGGTTACTCCTTGCTATAACTGGAACAAGCCCGCATGCCGTCGCCTCTATGCAGGCAATGGCCTCTATCTCTACCGATGCCGAATGTACGTATAAATCCGCTTTGCCGAGTGCTTCAGAAAGTTGGTCTTTAGGTAAAAAACCGAATGTTAAGCTGACGTTTAATTTATCCGCCTGCTTTTTCAGCTTGTCCTTCATAGGGCCGTGGCCGTATAAAGTCAGATGGATTTTATCGCGGTATTTGCTCTCTGATATTCCTTTAACAAGCATTTTTTGGTTTTTCTCGTTTGAAAGCCGCCCCACCATAACAATTTCAAACAGTTCGTTGTGCGTAAAATTTTCAGGCAAGGCAAAAACAGGGTCGTATCCGTTTGAAATAACGTAAGTTTTTGCTTTGTATTTATGTTTTTTCAGCTGGTCGGCTATAAATGCTGAAGGGCAATGTATTCTGTCAAAATGCTTGTAAAATCCATGCCTGAAGTAAAAATACACAAAACTGTTGAACGGTTTTATCCATTGTATGTGTGCATTATAAGAAATATTTTCAGGCTGTACATGGAAAGCCGCGGTAGTCGGTATACCCATCTTATCGGCAAGCTTTTTACCCCTCTTTTCAAATTTAAAGGGACATATAAAATGGATTATATCAGCGCCCTGGAATACGGCACGCATTTTATCTTCGTCAAATTTGGCAAATTTAAACTGGTTGCGTGCAGATACATCTGTTAAAAGGGGCACATATCTTTCCATGGCACAAAAATCTTCAGTCCCCTCTGCTCCTATAGCGGCAATTTTAACGGTGTGCCCTTTAGTCCGTAGTCCGTCAGCCAGCCTACGGGCAGTCATTACAGTACCGTTTGTAAGCACGTCGATGAAATCCAAAACAATAACTATCTTCATAATTCTCTATTAATATCTGTATATTTTAATTATATAAAAATATAATAAATTTTCTTCGCCCTTTATTATATCAAAAAAATACATTTTATTGCAAAATATTACTTTAATTTTTAAATATCTCGGTAGCCCTCCCACTTGTAATA
>JAJQII010000004.1:7165-7882 GCA_021199295.1 Clostridia bacterium | reverse complement strand
GTATATAATAGCGTAAAATATCATGCCGAAAAAATCGTTTCGGCTACATTTAAAAGGTTTATTATATAAATATAAAAGATTAAAGTGAGGTAACAAAATGGCTAACTACTGTTCTTACTGCGGGGCTTCGGTTTCTTCTAACGACAGCTATTGCCCTAACTGCGGCGCTGCGCTCAACGCGTCGGTAAATAATAACAATAATACACAGGCTGCCTCTAATACGTCTTCTGCTGCTACAGGGGCGGCTGCAGGCATATTAGGCACGTTAGTTGCCGTTACCCTTACCACGGGGCTTACGCGCAATCTTTATTACTATGGCGGAAGATACTACCTTGACCCCTATTGCCGCAGACCTTTCGTCGGCGGGATACGCGGACCTCATCATATGGTAGGCCCCGGTCCTCGCGGCCCTCGCGGCGGCCCTGGTCCTCGTGGCGGCATGGGTGGTCCTCGCGGCGGCGGTCCTGGCGGTGGTCCTCGTGGCGGCGGTCCTGGCGGTGGTCCTCGTGGCGGCGGTCCCGGCGGTGGCGGCAGAAGATAATTTTATCCATATCCTTACACAAAAAGCTGTTGCCATACGCAACAGCTTTATTTTTACCAACAAAACAAAAACCTTAACCGATATTCGGATAAGGTTACGTTATTTCGTTTGTCCCTTAAGATGTAAAACAAAAGCCTTGACCGAGAATTCGGATAAGGCTTTGTATGGTGCACCTT
>JAJQII010000004.1:0-7065 GCA_021199295.1 Clostridia bacterium | reverse complement strand
TTGTCCCTTAAGGTGTAAAACAAAAGCCTTGACCGAGAATTCGGATAAGGCTTTGTATGGTGCACCTTCAGGGCTCGTGCGGCGGCACGCCGTTAGCGATTGTTGCACCTTTGTGCCAATCGCGTTACGTTATTTCGTTTGTCCCTTAAGGTGTAAAACAAAAGCCTTGACCGAGAATTCGGATAAGGCTTTGATTGGTGCACCTTCAGGGACTCGAACCCTGGGCCCACTGATTAAGAGTCAGTTGCTCTACCAACTGAGCTAAAGGTGCATATTAAACTCTTAAAAACTAAGAGTTTATTTTTTTGGTGATCCATCCGAGACTCGAACCCGGGACACCGTGATTAAAAGTCACGTGCTCTGCCAACTGAGCTAATGGACCATATTTTTGGCTGGGGTGGCAGGATTTGAACCTACGAATGCGGGAATCAAAATCCCGTGCCTTACCGCTTGGCGACACCCCAATATCCGCCTTGGGCGGTATAACGACTGCCCTTATGCGATTTTAGTGGGGCGGGCGACAAGTTTCGAACTTGCTACCTCCAGAGCCACAATCTGGCGCTCTACCGATTGAGCTACGCCCGCCACGATTGGTGCGCCTGGAGAGATTCGAACCCCCGACACACGGCTTAGAAGGCCGTTGCTCTATCCTACTGAGCTACAGGCGCAAAACAATTGCATTAGAGAATAAGCATATCAGCCTTGTTTATAAAAGGTTTGGAGCGGGTGATGGGAATCGAACCCACACAACCAGCTTGGAAGGCTAGTGTTCTGCCATTGAACTACACCCGCAAGGTCCGACCATTTATTGTTTTGCCCGCATCTTACGGACTTTTAGCCTGTCGCATCAACTCAATGCTAAAGAATTATAGCAAATACAATTTTGTATGTCAACTTAATTTAAACTCTGTTTTGTGCAAATTTTAATTTTTATATTTTAACAGGGCTTAAAAATCACGTCATTTCCTTAATTTTGTTTATAGCGCTCTGCCTGTTGTCCACCCCGAGTTTTAAATAAATAGAGCTGATATAATTGCGCGCCGTGCCGTCAGAAAGTTTTATGGCAGACGCTATCTGCCTGTTGGTAAACCCGTCGGCAAGCATAAGGGCGATATCTACTTCCCTGTCAGAAAGCCCGTAGACCTTTCTTAACTTTATCTGCCTTTCCGAAGAAACCAGCATAGCGGCATCGGTAATTTTTTTTGCGATCTTAGCAGGCAGTATAGTATCGCCCGCATACGCGTTTTTTATAGCGTCGATAAGCGCGGTAGAACCTATATCCTTTAAAAGATATCCGCTCGCCCCGTTGTTTATGCCGTTCAGGATATAGTCGCTGTCGTCGAAAGTCGTAAGTATAATAATCTTTGTATCAGGCAAAATTTCCTTAATCCTTTTGGTGGCGGCAACGCCGTTCATTTCGGGCATACGCACATCCATAAGTATAACGTCTGGCTTTAGTTCAGAAGCCATTTTTACAGCTTCCACCCCGTCGCCTGCGACGCCGCAGATTCGTATTTCATCGCTCGATTCAAGAACGCTTTTAATGCCTTCGGCAAGTATTTTCTGGTCGTCAGCGAGCATTACTCTTATCATAAAACACTCCTTTAAATGTTGTTAATATCGTTATTTGCGGCATATATGCGGGTCAATTTATATCCGACACGGGAATTACTATGTTAACTTCGAACCCGTCCTCACCCGACACAGCCATAGTTCCGCCGTAAGATTCAGCCTTTTCGCGCATGCCTCCCAGGCCGAAACCTTCGGTAACCTCCCCGTCGTGTCCGCTTCCGTTATCCGAAACCAGAACGCTTACGCTATTTCCCGTCCGTTTTATCTCTATATAAAACGCGGTAGCCCCTCCGTGGCGTATGCCGTTTGCAAGGCATTCTTTCACGCTGTTAGAAATAAACCGTGACCTTCCCGCATCCAGAGGTATATCCTCAACGTCAGTGCGTATTTTTATTTCCGTGCCGTCTATGGTCTGGGCAACTATTTCAGCTATATCCCCGCTTAAACTTTCGCCGGTACGCCTGCCGGCAAGGAGATGCACGCTCGTGCGCATCTGGTCCAACGCGTTTTTAGCCTGTATATTTGCCGAAATAATCCTGTTTTTAGCTTCCTCAGGGTCGGTATCAATAAGAAGTTTTGCCGCCTCCGTCTGCATTATTACCGTTGTTATAGAATGCCCAGCGTTGTCGTGGATATCCTTTGCAATACGGTTGCGTTCTTCGTACACGGCGGCAGACGCAAGTTTGTCGTACGCCTCTTTAAGCTCTTTCTTGCTCTCCTCTTCCGCCTTCAGCGATTCCTGAAGCCGCTGGTTATTGCGGTAAAAACGCAAAATAAACGTCAAAAGCAGCCAGTGCAAGGTGAGTATAATAACGCCGAAAAGGCAGCTGCCCAGTATTTCCACCGCAGCTGTATACGTGGACACGCCCTGGTAAACGCGCACCCAGCCGCAGATAAAGGAAATAATGTAGGTACAAAGACTCGTGGCAAACATTATCAGGTTTACCTTGAAGTCGTACGAACTGAAGTAAAGCTCGGTCATTACAAGGCAGTAAAGCACGATCAGAAAGCTGCTTGCCGTTATAAGCGACACGTTGAGCATAAGAACCATATCAAAACCGTAAAATATAATCTTTACGCGCATGGTCTTTATGACAAAAAACTTGAGCGCCACCGATATGTCGAGGAGTACACAGCTGATAACCAGCATAACGTACATCCAGACAGGCTTTTCCACCGTTCCCGCCGAAACATACTGCGCACCTATCACGCCTTCCATAACGGCAAGCGCAATAACCACAATTATTCCGAGGTATTTGCGGAAATTTTCCATATTGAGTTTTAAAAGTTTATGCTCAGATCCTTTTGCCATCTCTCAACAGATTCCCGATAGAAAAATCTTCCCTTATAGAAATCAGCCTTCCGCTGTCGTAATAGCTGAACATACTGCCGTTGCCCGCATAAATCAGGTGGTCGCGCAACTGCACGTTGTTCATAGAACATACAAGCTGTATCTGCTTTGTGCATTCGTCGTCCGCGCGGGAGGGATTAGGATTGTCGCCCGTATGGTTGTGCGCTATAACAAGGCTGTACGGCTTTACAAGGCTTACAAACTTCATAACCTCGTCGGGAGCAACTTCAACCTTATCGTTTTCTTTGGAAGTATATGACTTTATCCGTACTATCTTGCCGTTTTTATCCAGGGCGTAAAGCTCAAGCACTTCAACGCGGTGGCCGCCCAAACGCATTTTTACAAAATCGCACAGGTCGGCGCGGCATTTTATAATAGTAAAACAGTCTGTACGGTTAAACAAGCCAAAACACCTGCCCACACATTTAAGATACAGCGCCGTCTGTTCGCCCACTCCCTCTACCGAAACAAGCTCGTCTATGTCTGCTTCCAGCACCGCCGCTATACTCGGGAAACGCTCTAATAGGGCGTGAGCTATAGGATTGGTGTTCTTCCTCGGGTAAGCGTTATAAAGCAATATCTCAAGCACCTCGTGTTCATAGAGGTTGTCACCGTTTTTCAGTTTTTCGTACATCCTTTGCCTGTGACCTTCGTGCATGCCGCTTTCCCCCAAAGGCAACGTTTTATTCTCTTAAGCCGCCTCTCTATTTATAATACCATTATTCGGCTCTACTTTCAATTATTTTATAAAAAAATTTATCGTTTTTACAAAAAATTAATTGCCCGATTTGTTTTACTTAACGGCAAAACAGTAATATAATTTTATAAGGAGACTGTTATGGAAAATTATATTGCAGAAATAAAGAAAAGCATATCGCAGATAGTTAAGATACCCTCGGAAGAACAAGAACAACTTGACGGGATGCCGTTCGGCAAACCCTGCGCTGACGCACTGGAATACTTCTTAAACCTTGCTAAAAGCATGGGATTTACCACGCACAACTACGAAAATTACGCAGGCGAAGTGACCTTCGGCGAGGGCGATGAATTTGCCATACTTGCGCATCTGGACGTTGTTCCCGCGGGCAGCGGCTGGCATAAAGACCCCTTCGGCGGCGAGATAGACGAAGAAAACAAAAAGATATGGGGCAGGGGCACTATGGACGACAAAGGTCCTGCCGTTATATCCCTTTACGCCCTTAAAGCGCTTAAAGACAAGGGCTTTACCCCCTCCCGCAAGATAAAACTTATCGTAGGCTGCAACGAAGAAAGCGGCTGGCGGTGCATAGATTATTATAACAAGGTGGCACATATGCCCGAAGAAGGTATCTCCCCCGACGCCAATTTCCCCGTAATTTACGCCGAAAAAGGCATACTGCACGTAAAATTTACCTTTAAAGGAAAAGGGAAAAACTTCAGCGGGCTTCAGGGCGGCGAACGCGCCAATATGGTTTGCGACTGCTGCAAGGTTATATGCGATAAAGACGGCACAGCTTACGGACTTAAAAAACAAGGCGGCTTCTGGATATCCCGCGGCAAATCGGCACACGGCTCTACGCCCGAATGCGGAACTAACGCCATACCTGCCATGCTAAAATTTCTCGGGCTTGACGATATGGAAAGTATGCTGTTTGAAGATAAAATGGGGCTCGGCGGCATTAAAGACGAAACGGGGATGCTTACCATCTCCCCGGACGTAATAGGTCAGCAGGGCGAAGACATTATAGTTACATGCGATATCCGTTACCCCGCCACTTTCACAAAAGATTTTATTACGGATATACTCGATAAAAGCGGTACGCCTTACGAGATAGTAAACGACCAAGCACCGCTGTATAACGACAAAGACAGCTTTTTGATACGCACGCTGTGCAACGTTTATAACGAGGAATGCGGAACTGACTTGAAGCCCATAGCCATAGGCGGCGGCACATACGCGCGGGCACTAAAATACGGGGCGGCATTCGGTCCTGAAGAAGACGGCGAGGAAAGCACTATACATCAGGCGGACGAATACATTACCTTTGATAAAATAGAGAAATGCTTTAATATTTATAAAAAGGCAATTTACAGACTTACTTCAAATAAATAAAACGGTTTGCGGCTATGCCTTAGGGTATAGCCGTATTTTTGTTGTAAGAGCCGATATAACAAAGAAAAGTTTGAGTGCAAACCAAAATATTTATTTTCATATTTTTAAGATAAGTAAAAATAATGCTTTGACAAACACGTAAAAATATGATATATTAAATAAGCCTTTTGATTGAGAGGCGCTTATATAAAAAAATCTTTGAGCGGAAGTACCCAAGTGGCTCAAGGGGCTCCCCTGCTAAGGGAGTAGTGCGGGAAACTGCAGCGCGAGTTCAAATCTCGCCTTCCGCGCCATTGAAGCGACCACCGATAAACGGTGGTCGCTTTCTTTCGTGCGGAAGCCGTTATCTCCGAAATATGGACGCTGCGGCGGCTTCGCCGTCCTCGCTCTTCCGTCGCTCCGCTCCTTACAAATCTCGCCTTCCGCGCCAAATGCAACTCGTTTGAACTTTGACGGGTTGCATTTATTTTTATCGCCATTTTCGGGAGGGAAGTTTAAAAAACTTCCCTCTTTTTTCTCGGTCATCCGCACTTCGTCCGCCGTTTCAGGCGATGTGTTATAGTAAATACAAATTTTATCATCATACAAAACAACTTTATTTATAAGCCCGTTAAAGAACTCTTTTACACGATCGTTGCTTTTGTACTCCTCGTTGGCAAAGTAGTAAAGGAAACTTCTCACTGTTTCAACCTTTAAAGGTTGCCGCTGTTTGCATAATTCAAGTTTTATATTGTTTTCAATTTCGTCTTTTTCGGTTTCAAGCGCGATCATTCTCTCTTTCGTCGTCTTTGTAATTATGCCCTGCTCGATAGCCGTCATTACGCCTGAAATTGAGTGTTCCACGTCCCTTAACCTTGCCTGCAACGATTGCAACATAGAAGATTTTTCTATTTCCTCGTTGTATTTTTCCACGACGATTTTCGCAATGGTTTCTATCACGTCCTTTTGTAAGACATATTCTTTGGTCTTGGCAAATACCAAGTCTTCAAGTTCGTCCTTCGGGTAGTTCTTTTTGCCGCAGACAGCCTTGTTTTGCTTTCTGTTAAAACATTTATAATAATGGTAGACGTTGCCCGTCATACTTGTTCCAGTTTCGGCGGTCATAAGCGAGCCGCAATAGCCGCAGTAAAGTTTGCCACTCAATATGTATCTGCTGCCCTTGCCCAAATCTCTCGGTTTGTGTTTATACTCGTCCATAATTAAATTGCATTGTTTAAAAGTCTTTTCGTCCACGATGGCGGGTATAATATTATAGTAAACCGTACCTTCGTGCGTAAATTTGCCTATGTACTTTTCGTTGCGGATCATTCGGGCGATAATGTCAAGTTTAAATGGTCGCCCCTGTTTGTTTCTTATACCAGAGCAATTAAGCCAGTCCGCAATCTCCTTTGCCTTTTCGCCGTTTTTATAACGTTCAAATATCTGTCTTACGATGTCCGCTTCGGTTTCGTCTACTACCCATTTTTTATCTTTAATGTCGTAGCCAAACAATTTCATACCGCCAAGACAGTTGCCTTTTGCTAAACTCTCGCGTATGCCGCGCTTGACCTTTTGTGAAAGTTCAGCGGAGTAATACTCCGCCATACTTTCAAGCATACCTTCCACAAGAATACCGCTGGCATCGTCGGTTATATTTTCTCTCGCGGATATTACACGCACGCCGTTCTTTTTAAGTTTAGCTTTATATGTCGCGCTGTCGTAACGATTGCGGGCAAACCTATCTAACTGATAAACGAGAACAAAGTTAAAAGTTTTCTTTTTACTGTCCTCAATCATCCGTTTAAAATCGGGACGATTGTCGTTCGTTCCCGTCATAGCCCTGTCGATGTACTCACCGACTACAAGTAAATCATTCTTTTTTGCAAAAGCATAGCACTCGTGCAACTGCCCCTCGATTGATTGTTCAGTCTGCCCGTAAGAGCTGAACCTCGCGTAAATTACCGCTGTCTTTTTCATTTTGCCTCCTGTCATCAAATATATCTTGTGTTGTTATATATTATTAAAAGGCACCGGGGGGTGGTAATCGGGGTGGTTTTTTTGAGCGCGGCGG
>JAJQII010000012.1 GCA_021199295.1 Clostridia bacterium | reverse complement strand
ATGCAAGCTGGCATTCGGTGTTTACATTGATTTTGGCAACGCCGAGGGAGATAGCCGAATATTTCCATCTTTTCCTTAACGGTAGCTTTGATAGCTTCCGTGCCGGGAGCAAGAAGTTTCCTGGGGTCAAAGCCTTTGCCCTGAAGATCCTTGCCTTCCTCTATGTATTTCCTTGTGGCAGCCTGGAATGCAAGCTGGCATTCGGTGTTTACATTGATTTTGGCAACGCCGAGGGAGATAGCTTTCTTTATCATATCGGTGGGGATGCCTGTGCCGCCGTGAAGAACAAGGGGCATGTCGCCGACCTTTGCTTTAACGGCTTCAAGCGTTTCAAAGCTGAGTCCGGGCCAATCTGCGGGGTATTTGCCGTGGATATTGCCTATGCCTGCGGCAAGCATGGTAACGCCGAGGTCTGCAATCTTTTTGCATTCTTCGGGGTCAGCGCATTCGCCCTTGCCTATAACGCCGTCTTCTTCGCCGCCTATAGCGCCTACTTCGGCTTCAAGGCTAAGACCTTCCTGCTTGCATGTTTCAACAAGTTCAGTAGTCTTTTCTATATTTTCTTCTATGGGAAGGTGCGAGCCGTCGAACATTATGGACGAGAAGCCTGCGTCGATGCACTTTTTGCAGCCTTCGTACGTGCCGTGGTCAAGGTGAAGGGCAACGGGAACGGTGATTTTCATTTCTTCCATCATTGCCTGAACCATTGCGGCTACCGTTTTAAAGCCGGTCATATATTTGCCTGCGCCTTCAGAAACGCCTAAAATTACGGGTGCGTTAAGCTCCTGTGCGGTTGCAAGTATTGCCTTTGTCCATTCAAGGTTGTTGATATTGAATTGGCCTACGGCGTATTTGCCGTCCCTTGCCTTTTCAAGCATTTCTTTTGCAGAAACAAGTTTATACTTGTTACCCGCAAGTTCGTTTGCGCCTTCAACCAATTCGTCTTTAGCAGCTTTCAAATCGGTTTTCAGCTTGTCAAAAAATCCCATATTAACCTCCGTCAACAAAAATAATAGTATAGTAATTTCTGTTAATTATCATACACACATAGTATAAACCAAAACGCTGTAAATTTCAAGCCTTTTGCAAAATTTCTTTAACCTATTTTAATTAAAACGTTTTTCGGGGCACATAATGTGTTTATATATAATTGCCGTTTAAGCGGGCAAGCCCCGTAAATAATGTCGGCATGGGGAAAGTTATGCGCGATAAAAGGATAGATAAACTTGCAGACGTACTTGTAAATTTTTCAGTTGGTTTGCAAAAGGGCGAAAAGGTTTTTATAGAAGCTACCGACGTGCCTGAAGACGTAGTGTGCGCCGTACTGGAAAAAGTTTACGCGGCAGGCGGCATACCTTATGTAAAACTGTCTGCCAACAAGGTCCAGCGGTCGCTTTTAATGGGCGCTGGCGAGCAAAGCATAAAAACGCTTGCAAAGTACGAAAAATATATTATGGAAGATATGGACGCGTACATCGGCATAAGGGGCTTTAAAAACAACTTCGAGCTTTCAGACGTTCCTTCAAAAACAACGGCTATGTACCAGCGCGAATACTTTTACCCCGTCCACCACGAAATTAGGGTGGCTAAAACCAAGTGGGTAATACTCCGTTACCCTACTGACGGCATGGCGCAGCTTTCCGAAATGTCATCTGAAAAGTTCGAGGATTTTTACTTCAACGTATGCACCCTCGACTACGCTAAAATGGCGAGGGCTATGACTCCGCTTGTGGATCTGATGAACAGGACAGACAAGGTACGTATAACGGCAAAGGGGACGGATTTAACTTTTTCGATAAAGGGTATACCCGCAATAAAATGCGCGGGCAATATGAATATCCCCGACGGCGAGGTTTACACAGCCCCTGTAAAGACAAGCGTGAACGGCACGATAACGTACAACGCGCCCTCTATGCACGGAGGCAAAAAGTACGAGGATATCTGCCTTACCTTTAAAGACGGTAAAATAGTAGACGCAAAATGCAGCGGCGACAGCCAAAAGCTCAACGAGATTTTTAATACCGACGAGGGAGCAAGGTACGTGGGCGAGTTTGCCATAGGGGTAAACCCTTACGTAACAAAACCCATGCTCGATATTCTGTTCGATGAAAAAATCGCGGGTTCTATCCATTTTACGCCCGGTTGTTGTTACGACGAGGCATACAACGGCAACCAGAGCGGCCTGCACTGGGATCTCGTACTTATCCAGACGCCTGAATACGGTGGAGGGGAAATTTGGTTCGACGACGTGCTTATACGCAAAGACGGGCAATTTTTGCCCGAAGAGCTTAAACCGCTTAACGCCGAAAACCTTAAATAAAAATAATATCCAAAAGTTTTTATAAAGTTTTTACATTAACACTGTTGACTTAACCAAACTTATTTGATATAATAATTTTGTTATTATGATTACTATTGGATATGCTAAAAGAAAACAAATTAATATAATTTCAAAGGAGCAAACTAATATGGCAAACGTAAAAGTTGCAATTAACGGTTTCGGCCGTATAGGCCGCCTTGCTTTCAGGCAGATGTTTGAAGCTGAAGGTTACGAAATCGTGGCTATCAACGATCTTACCAGCCCCAAAATGCTGGCGCATCTTCTTAAGTATGACTCGGCTCAGGGCAGATATAAGTATGCCGAATCCGTTGTCGCGGGCGAAGATTCTATCACCGTAAACGGCAAGACTATCAAAATCTACGCAGAAAAGGATGCCGCTAACCTTCCTTGGGGCGAACTTGACGTAGACGTAGTTCTTGAATGCACAGGCTTCTATACCTCTAAAGAAAAGGCTATGGCCCACATCAACGCAGGCGCTAAGAAGTGCGTTATCTCTGCACCCGCAGGCAACGACCTTCCTACCGTTGTATTCAGCGTAAACGAAGGTACTTTAAAGGCTTCCGATACAGTCATCTCCGCTGCAAGCTGCACAACAAACTGCCTTGCGCCCATGGCTGATACCCTTAACAAACTCAGCAAAATCAAAAAAGGTTATATGACGACTATCCACGCTTACACGGGCGACCAGATGGTACTCGACGGCCCTCACCGCAAAGGCGACCTTCGCCGCGCAAGGGCAGCTGCCGTAAACGTAGTTCCCAACTCCACGGGCGCTGCAAAGGCTATCGGTCTTGTTATCCCCGAACTTAACGGCGTGTTAGACGGCTGCGCACAGCGTGTTCCCGTACCCACCGGTTCGCTTACCCAGCTTATCGCAGTTTGCGAAGGCGAAGTAGACGCTAAGATGGTTAACTCCGCAATGAAGGCTGCTTCTTCAGCTTCCTTCGGCTACACCGAAGACGAAGTTGTATCCAGCGATATCATCGGCATTACCTATGGTTCGTTGTTCGACGCTACGCAGACAAAGTGCATGCCCATCGGCGACGGCACAACGCTTGTAAAGGTCGTTTCCTGGTACGACAACGAAAATTCTTACACATCCCAGATGGTAAGGACTATCAAATATTTTGCCGAACTTAAGTAATTAATATAAAAGTTTCAAGCGCCTGCATTCTTTGCGGGCGCTTTTATCGTGTAAAGAATTTTTTGTGACATTTTCCGACGTTATTTTTGTTCTTCCGCCCGTTCTACAAGGCTTTTATACCGCATAAATTAGATTAAAACAATGCGGAGGCAGGTTTATGAACGAATTAGAATACGCGCAGATGTTAGAAGTGCCTGTAAGCACGGTAAGCGTGGTAAAGAAGAAAAACTTATTCAAACGCAAGCAGAAAGAGGATGAAGAACTTAAAGAACAGGTGGTAGACAGCGTAAACGAGCGTATGGGCGATTATGTTTTTGCCGAGGATCTGTCTGTCCCGCCCGATACGGATAAAAAGGCGTTCGCGGCGACTTTGGGCGACAGGTCGGGGCGCATACTCGTGGCAGAGATAGTGGCGGCATGCCTTCTTGCCGTAGGCATTTTTCTTACAAACGTGTTTATGGCAAACAGCGCTATAAATACATTTATAAAATCGCTGTCGGCAACTAATACCACAACCGAGGCGGCTTATACTGATTTCGAGCTTGTCTCTGTGGTTTCCGATCTGTCCGACGCTGAAATTGCCGTCAGCAGCGACGGTGTAATTACCTTTACGTCGGCATGTTGCGTCTATCCCGTATGTGACGGCGAGATTGCCTCTGTAACACAGCAGTCCACTGGTTCTTACGTTGTAAGCGTCGAGCATACATCTGCTTTCGTAAGTGTAATCACTGGGCTTACAACCGTTTATTATTCCGAAGGCGACACTGTTAAGGGAAATATTCCCGTAGGTTATACCGATGGAAGCGGCGAGGTAAGCGTTAGTATGTATAACGACGGCGTGCTGTTGAATTGTTATACGTTAAGCGGCACTGTGCCCGTCTGGAATTCTTGAAAATTACTATACACCCGCTGTTTGCCGCCGTGGGAATTTTCAGCGCGGTATTCGGCGGGCTTCCTGTTTTTTTAATATATACGCTGACCGCCCTCCTGCACGAGTGCGGCCATATTTTTTACGCGAGAAAAATAGGCTATGAATGCAGTAAAATAAAAATTATGCCGTACGGCGCTGCCGCCGTCTGCAATTTAGAGGGCATATCTGCCGCTGACGAATTGAGGCTTGCCCTTGCAGGCCCTGCCGTTAATTTTGCCCTGTGCGTGGCTGTGGCAGGTTTATGGTGGTTTTTGCCGTCGGCTTACGCGTATACCGATACGTTGATGCAGGCTAACCTTGTTATGCTCGTTATTAACCTTTTGCCTGCCTATCCGCTGGATGGCGGCAGGGCGGCTAAATGCCTGTTAATAAGATTTGTTTCATCCAAGGCGGCTGTGATAGTTTTGCGTGTTGCTGCGGTAATTTTTGCTGCAGCGCTTTGTGCCGTGTGCTTTGTGTGGTTTAATTTCAGCTGTTTAATCTTTGCGGCGTTTCTGATATTTTCAGCCTTTGAAAAACCGCCCCAGGCAGTCAAAATCAACTTTGCTACCGACGATAAATTAAAGAGGGGGTTAGAGGTAAAATACGTGCTTGTCTCGCCCGAGATTACTTACAAAAAGGCGATATCGCTGTTAGATGATAAAAAATACATAATTTTGCGGCTGGAAAACGGAGAGGAACTTACGCAAGACGAACTTTACGACCGTTTCACCTCGTGCAGCATTTACGACAAAGTGTTTAAGGAACTTTCTTTTTAATGATAATTATCTGTCTTTCAGAACGCCGTACCTTTTATGCGGTGGTATGGTAGCTGAAAGTTATCCAGCTTAGATTGCCGTGCTACGCACGCAATGACTTACTAATTCATTTTACACAACCATTTTTAAATGCAAGCCTTAGCCTCGTTTATAATCATTGACGGGGAGATAAAAATATGATAAAATTTACATGTATACACATTTACACTTAAAAATGTAAAGAGAAAGAGATTTATGGAAAAGCAAAAGAAAAAAAATAAAGAGTTTCGATTTTACAAAAAAACCGCAAAAGCCCAGCCGTATTTTTATGGGCATCATCAAATTTTTCGCAATGAACCCCGTGCTCGCAGGGCTTGGTTTTAAATGCGAAAAAATCAATATGGAGGGTATCGAGCCACCTTATTTTTTACTATGTAACCACGCGAGCAGGATGGACCAGCGCCTTTTGTTAAAATCCATCCAGCCGTATAACATGAATTACGTTATAGCTATAGACAGCGTGCATTACAGAACTATAACTTTCACCCGCTGGACGGGCTGTATAGTTAAACGCAAATTCACGCAGGATTTCAACCTTATTAAAAATATGAAGTACTGCGTAGAAAATTACAAAAATCCCCTTATGATTTACCCCGAGGCTCGCTATTCCTTCGACGGAACGCCCAACTATATTCCCTCGTCTGTGGGTAAAATGGCAAAGCTGTTAAAAGTACCCGTGGTAATAGGTCTTTTCTATGGCAACTTTATATGTATGCCCCAGTGGAACAAGGGTAAATTCCATCTGCGCCGTCCCCATGTCGAAACAAAGCTCATCTGCGTTGCCACGGCTGAAGAGGTACGCACGCTCTCTGCCGAGGAGATAAACAGGCGTATAAATGAAACGTTTGTATACGACGACTTTAAATACCAGCTTGACAATAAAATAGCCATAAAATACAAAAAACGGGCAAAGGGCTTGCACCACATACTTTACCAGTGCTGCGAATGCGGAACGGAATATGAAATGTATTCAGAAGGTACTACCCTCGAATGCAGGCATTGCGGCAAAAAGTGGGAGATGACCGAATACGGCGAGCTTGCCGCGCATGACGGTTATACCCGTTTTTCGCACATTCCCGATTGGTTCAAGTGGGAACGGGAAAACGTAAAGAGGGAAGTGGAGCAGGGCACGTATTGCATAGAGGATGAGATAGAAGTGCATACCATGCCAAAAAACAAGTACTACGCGCAGGGTATGGGTAAGTTCCGCCACGATATGGATGGCGTGCACTTTACCTGCAATTACTACGGCGAGCCGTTCGAAATGCACTTAACCCCTATGGAACTCGAATCAATACAGATAGAGTTTGACCATTTCGGCAGGTCGCGCAGGCACAAGATGGGCGACTGCATCAGCGTTTCCAAGTCAGACGACAGTTTCTGGCTTCACCCCGTCAATATCAGGGATTGTGTAATGAAGATATCCTTTGCCGCAGAAGAACTGCATACTCTAAGCGTAAACAAGATTAAAAGGAAAGCGGATTTGTAATATTTATCTCAAAAATTTTAAATAATATTGACGGTCGCGTAAAAGTATGTTACACTTAATATACTAAGTTAAGGTAACAGAGATTTATGGGAAAAGAGAAAATAAAACGATACAACTTTTCGGTCAGACCGAAAGATCCCAGCCGCCTTTACATGGGTATAATTAAATTCTTCGGAATGAACCCTGTAATAAAGGGGCTGGGCTTTAAATGCGAAAAAATCAATATGGAAGGCATAAAGCCTCCGTATTTTTTGCTCTGCAACCACGCGAGCGAAATGGATTTCCGCATTCTTTACAAGTCTATTGCGCCGTACAATATGAATTACGTTGTCGCTATAGACGCCATGCACGACAACACCATAACGCTTATGCGCTGGGCTGGCGGCATTGCAAAACGTAAATTCATACAGGATATGCAGCTTATCCGCCATATGAAGTATTGCGCCGAAAACTACAAAAACGCCGTCTGCATTTATCCCGAGGCAAGGTATACCTTCGACGGCACTCCGAGCTACATTCCGCCTTCGGTGGGTAAGATGGCAAAACTTTTAAAGCTGCCGATAGTAATATTGATATCTTACGGCAACTTTATCTGCTGCCCCCAGTGGAACAAGGGTAAATTCAAGTTGCGCCCCGCGCATATTGAATCCAAACTTATATGTGTTGCCACGGCGGAAGAAGTTCGTACGCTCCCCTTTGCCGAGATAAACAGGCGCATAAAGGAACAGTTTGTCTACGACGACTTCCAGTACCAGTTCGACAACAAGATAGCGCTTACCTACCCGCAAAGGGCAAAGGGGCTGCACCACATTCTTTACCAGTGCTGCGAATGCGGAAGGGAATTCGAAATGTATTCCGAAGGCACAACCCTTGAATGCAGGCATTGCGGCAAAAAGTGGGAGATGACCGAATACGGCAAATTACAGGCGCACGAAGGCAGTACCCGCTTTACGCATATACCCGACTGGTTCAAGTGGGAACGTGAAAACGTAAAAAAGGAAGTGCTTGACGGCACGTATTGCATAGAGGACGAAATAGAGGTGCATACCCTGCCAAAAAACAAGTACTTTGCTCAGGGCAGGGGCAAGTTCCGCCAGGATATGACAGGCACGCATTTTTCCTGTAACTATTACGGCGAGCCGTTCGAGATGCACTTGAGCCCTAACGAACTTGAGAGCGTGCATATAGAATTTGACTACCGCGACAGAAAAAAGAAGGAATTTTTCGGCGACTGCCTGGATATATCCAAGCACGACGACAGCTTCTGGATACATCCCGTAAACATACGCGACTGTATTATGAAGATATCTTTCGCCACAGAAGAGTTGTACTTTCTGGAACACAGA
>JAJQII010000072.1 GCA_021199295.1 Clostridia bacterium | reverse complement strand
TTTATATACAAATAGTACAAATTTATTATAATTTTACTGCTGAAAAAAACTGCAAAACCAATTTTTTACCCAAAAAACCAATTCTTAAATTTTTAAATTACCCCCGTAATATGCCGCAACTATTTAATTTTGGCAAATTAAAAAGCCATAGCTTTCGGTTATAACGGAAGTTATGGCTTTTAAATAAAATGAAAATCAGTTAAAAAATTCGCGGTATATGGCGTTGATACACTTTTCGCACTCGTCGTTTTTCACACCGACTATTATATTGAGCTCTGACGAACCCTGGTCTATCATCTTGACGTTTATGTTAGCTTGCGCCATGGCTTTAAACAGCCTTGCCGAAGTACCTACCGATGAAGACATTCCGTGCCCTACCGTAGCTATCAGGGCTATATCTTCGGTAACGCGAATTACGTCGGGCTCTACCGCCTGCTTTATCCCCTGCAAAACAGCATCCAGCACGCCGTTTTTAAGGCGGGCGCTCTCTATTACAAGCGACATCGTGTCTATGCCTGAAGGGATATGTTCTATGGGAATATTCTGCTCTTCGAGGACGGAAAGCACCTTCCTGATAAAACCTATTTCGCTGTTCATAAGCGATTTTTCGATAAATATTACCGTAAAATCCTTTTTGCCGGCGATACCCGTTATTACCCTGCCGCTCGGTTTATAGTATACACTGGGCTGGATTAGAGTGCCGTCGTCTTCGGGACGGAATGTATTCCTGATATGAATAGGAATATTTGCCTTGCGCACGGGGAATATAGACTCGCTATGCAACACGTTAGCACCCATATAAGAAAGCTCGCGCAGTTCTTTGTAAGAGAGTGATTTTATAACCTTTGGCGTGGAAACTATCCTGGGATCGCAGGCATAAAAGCCGCTTACATCCGTCCAGTTTTCGTAAAGCGTGGCGTTTACGGCACGGGCGACTATTGCGCCCGATATGTCAGAGCCGCCGCGGGAAAAAGTTTTTACCCTGCCGTCTGCCCCGCATCCGTAAAACCCCGGCAGCACGCATCTTATTTCACCTTCTACCGCCCTGCTTACGGCGCGGTAAGATTTTTCGCCGTCGAATATCCCGTTTTCTTTAAAGAAGATGACCTCTTCGGCATCGATAAATTTTGCGCCGAGCAGCTTTGCCATTACCCTTGCGCACAGGTATTCGCCGCGCGAAGCGGTAAAATCCCTGCTTTTTTCTTCGTTTATGCGCCTTTCCGTCTCGTCGAGCACGTACTTTATGTCAAGGTCTATGCCAAGTTCTTTTACTATGCCCGTAAAGCGGTTGCGTATTATAGCGAACGTTGTGCCGCACGAGCCCGTCTTTTCTACTTCGTAGTAGCATTTATACAGCGTATCCGTAACCTTAATATCGTCAGAATACCTTCTACCGGGGGCGGATACCACTACCAGCCTCCTGTCGTCGTCGCTCTCTACTATCCTTTTTACACGGTTCATCACATTGCCGTCTGCCATAGACGTGCCGCCGAATTTACATACTTTTAAAGCCATAACCTTTTTACTTTATCCTCTTCGCTTCTATATAATATCTCTTTTCGTTACCTTCGCCCATAGAAAAAGTTTTTCTGGGCAGGTTGCCGCCCTCTATAATAAGGCAGAAAAAATCGCCCTTGTTTATAGCGGGAACAATGACGCCAGCGCCGTTCAGTGTAAGCGCTTTAAGTTCGTCTTCGCCGTGTATATAATCCACTTCGCCGCCGTGGGCAGATATAAAAGCCGATATATACTCGTCCAGCCGCCTTATGCCCTCGGGTACGTTTTCGGGGAAAGGAACTTTGCGCGAAATGCCGTTTACGACTACTGTTGCACTGCCCTTGCCTGAAAGATTGTATTCGTTTAAAAAGACATAGGGCTCGTCGGTTTTGACAAACCTGTATATAGGGTGGAACTGAAGTGCTTTATCGTATATGTTTACCACTTCGCATAGGGCAAACCTTGCGGGGTGGGTAAGCCGTTCTTCTTCTGAAAGGGTGGGCTTAAGCTCTTCCCAGCACTGCTTAGCCGTGGCGAGCGAATGGTTGCCGTCGCCTGCGGCAAACAGCATTTTATCTTCGCCCTGCCTGTCTAACAGGGCGGAATAAGCGTCGAGGACGTCGCCCGTGTTGCCTATAAAAGTGCCTTTTACCTTACCGCCGCCCATGTTAAGATCAAAGTCGTATAAAACTTCGCCGCGGCGGGCGGCATTGAGCACTGTAAAATCAGGATCGTCGTACAACAACATGATATGCGGAAGTTCGATAGGCGCGTTACGCCTTATCTTTATGCGCGGGGGAAGCCTGTCTAAAATTGTAGCTTCGGTAGAGCGTATAAGCGTCTTAGCACCTGCCTTGAATGAATACTTTTCCAGATCTACGGCAAGCATAAGCCCCGTGCGAGTGCCGCTCTCTTTCGTAGTGCGCTCTACAAGTATAAAGCCGCCCGATACCGTTTTGAAAAAACCGCTGTCAAGATAACCGTACATCGCGGCGTTGATATCCGCGATGCGTTTATCGGGGTTGTCCTTAAGATAAATTTCGGGAAAGATTACGTTATAAGCGCTCGGTTTCCCGCCTATATACGAGCGGAGCTTACTCCAGTAACCTTCGTCGGAAGTGTACTGGTCGCAGGCAATTACCGCCCATGCCGACATATCGGCGTTTTCAGGAAGAAGAATTTCGGGTACAGAAATAACGTCCCGTGCATTTAATTTAGCCATATGTTACCGCTAATCCTCCTTTGTAGTCAATTGAGATTGATAAAAAACACAGTCAGCGCGGCAAGGAATATGGCAAGAATTTTAATAGGTACGTACTTTGTGAATAAATTTTTAAAAAACTTTTTCATTCTTTTGCCTCCGCCGTGATATCTGACCAGTAGTAATCGCTTAACGCGTTCCTTAAATCGTTCGCATCCGCGTATTTTTTGCGTATAGCGCCGTTTTTAACTATAGAAATTATGCCCGTTTCTTCTGAAACGACTATCGCCGTAACGCTGGCGACCGCAGTGACGCCGAGCGCGGCGCGGTGTCGGCTGCCCATCTCTTTAGGCAGATTATCGCTTTGCGCTATTGGCAAAAAGCAGCCTGCGGCGTATATTTTATTGCCTTCTACCACCATCGCCCCGTCGTGAAGGGGTGCTTTGGGATAGAATACAGCTTCTATCATCTGCGCAGTTATATCGGCGTTTACCACCGTGCCGCTCTCTATTATGCCTTCGGGCAGGTTATCGTCGGATAAAACTATCAGTGCGCCCACGTCGTTTTTCGACATATTTTGCACAGCCTTAATAACTTCTTCTATTACCACGTTTATGCCGCTCAGATCCACGCGGGGGCGGCCGCCCTTGCTCTTGTTCATCTTGGCGTCGAGCAGCTGTCGCTTAATTTCGGTATTGTACATAGTAAATATAAGCGTGGCGAGCATTATGATGACAATAAGCAAAAAGGCAGAACTTATATTGTTCGAAAGCGAGAACGAGAAGCCGCACCAAACTACCGCCGTGCTGAATATCGCGATAAACGAATTGCTTTTATTTATCTGCAAAACTTTGAAGACGTAATAAAACAAGACGGCAAACAGCAGAAATTCCAGCACGTACGAAAGCACGTTACCGGTAAAGCCTTCGGCAAATGCCTCTAATTTTTCATAATAGGAGTTCCAGTCCATTCCTTTTCCCCTTAAAATATATATAAAAATGTGTTCTTACACTATTATATATTCAAAAGTAAAAAAAATAAAGTATTTTGCAGAACATTTTTGCCAGCCTATGCTTAAATTGCCGTTTATCCGCCGAAAAATATCTGTGAGGTGGCAAGGTAAAAGGCATTTTTAGGCGTGACGTTGCCCTGCTTTATATCAGAAAGCAGCCCGTAAACGCATGTACACAGCTGCGTGAGCCTGTCCGTACCCATTTTTGCCGCCTGTTCGCGGCTGCGTTTTACGCCATATTCCTTCATGCCGAGCTCTTTTGCAAGCTCGTCGGAAGATTTACGCGAAGATGAAACGTTTATAAGCGTCCTGAAAAAGTTGAAGAGCGAATTTAAAAGCGACACTTCGTCCATGCCCTTGCCCGTAAGGTCTTCGGCTATGGTTATATATTTTGAATAATTGCCTGCGGCGACAGCGTTGGTAAGCTCGTATATGCGGTAGTCGGCGTCCTTATAAACAAGAGCGTCGGCTTCTTCCTGCGAGAGCGTCCCGCTCCCTTTATAAACTTTTATTTTTTCGGTCTCTATGGCGACGCGCGACATATTGCAAAGGCAATACTGCGCGATGGACATACACACCGATACGTCGGCATATATGCCCGAACGTTTAAGCATAAGGTATACCCAGCGGGAAACTTCTTCCTCTGACGCAGTACCGCAGTCAACGTACGTTACAGCGCCCTTACGCTTAAGGTCTGCCCCGCTCTTTTTGTTCTGTGTATTAACTATGATAAGTATAGCCGTTGCGGGGAAATTTTCGCAGACAGGGCGCATATACTTTTCCCAGTCGGATTCTGAAGGGTAAAATTCCGACGCCCTGACAATGCGCCTTTCCGCCATAAACGGGCACACCTGCAAGGCATCCGTAAGGGCGGTTATTGCCGAACCCTTTAAACTTTCGCCCTCGAAAGAGGAAAAATTGAGCTCGGGAATTTCAAGAAACGCCTTTTTTATCATTTCTTCGCCATGCGACAAAAAATAGGCGTCCTCCCCCTGCAACAGATAGATGCTTTTTGCGCCCGACGCGATATCCTGTTTTAACTGTGTAAACTTCATAACCGCCTTCCCCATCCACAAAAAATGGAATTACTCATATAGTTTACCATTGTTTATCGTAAATTGCAAGTCGCCGAGGTCGTAAATATTGTCGTAGCCGCTTACGCTGCGGAAATATACTATCTTGTCGCTGTAATTGCTGTACGCGTAACTTTCGGCAATGAGCAGGTTACACCTTAAAAACGCCACGTCGCCGTACATATTCACGCCTACCGTTATACCGCCGTACCCTGCAAGCAGATTGCCGTAATCTTTGAAAGTAAAGGTTATTCCGCCGATATCAAAACTTTCGAGGTAATGCACCTGCGTGCCCGTATACGGCTGTATGGGGATATTGGTGTAATTGACGTATAAATCTTCGCAGGTAACGCCGCAGAGCGTGTACGCGAATATACTTTCTTCCCCGCCGAGAATAATTATCGCATCGGGATTGTTTACGCCGTTCTGCCTTAAAAGCATAGAGATATCGTAGGAAGACGGCGTTTCGCAGATAACCAGAATATTTGCCTCATCCGACTGGAAAAGCACGGCGCTGCTGTCGCCGTACCATGCCGTTGCCGTTATTTTTACCCGCCCCGACGGCACGACATTGGCAATAACCATAGCAAAGCACAGTATGCAAGCGCCTGCCGCCGCAACGCCCGCGCGTACCTTGCCCGTAAGGTTAATTTTATCTGACAAAAGAAAAATGACCGCATAATATAGCGGAACTAACGCGCCAAACTCAAATCCGCTGATAAGCGCGTAATCCGCTCTAATAGCTATAAAGAGGGAAACGAGCGCCGACAGCGGGGCTGACGATATTAAAAGAATTACCTGTGCAATAGGCTGGAATATCAGCGCGAGTATTACCGTTACAAAGAGCAGGGTAAACACCGTGGAAAGCAAGGGAACAAACAATATATTCATTAAAAGGCTTGCCCAGCTCACGTACCCGAATGACGACAGCAAGACGGGAAAAGTCGCCAGCTGGGCAGACGCCGCCACCGAAGCGGCAGAAGAAATTTTTTCAGGAACTTTTATACGGCACAGAGCCCTTTTTATAACGCCTGAAAAGAGGGCTATGCCCGCCACCGCCGCTATAGAAAGGCGGAAGCCTACCGAAAGTATATTCAGGGGATTGTATAGCATAATGGCTATAAACGCTATGCCTGCCGCCGACAACGTGTCGTACTTGCCGCCCGTAAGTTTTACGGCGAGCATTACAGTGCACATTATTGCTGCACGGACGGAAGAAAGCGTAAAGCCGCATATTCCTGCGTAAAAGAATATCAACACTACGCTTACCGCAGCCGAGACATACCTGTTTACGCGAAGTTTTTTCAAAATTAAAGTCACAGCGGCAAAGACCAGCCCTATATGCAGCCCAGACACGGCAAACACATGAGCTATGCCGCCATAGCGGAAACATTCTATAGTGCTTGTTTCAACATACTCGGTATTGCCCGTGAGCATACCGTACGCCACCGCCGCCGTGTCGCTATCCATACTGTCAAATAAAAGCGTGCGTATTTTTATGTTTACATATCCCGTAACCGTAAATCCGTATTCCGACGTTAAGCTGTCGGTCGGGTAAACGGTATAGCGGACGTCTTCTATAAGGCGGGAACTGCTTATAATGCCGTATGCGAACGACGAGCCGTGGTAAACAGTGCCCGTAAAACTTACGGTGTAGCCCACCTCGCAATACTCGCCGTAATCATAGTCAAGATAGACGTAAGCCCTGCCGTCTGCCTTTACGCCGTCGGCGGTAACGTCTTTTAATTTTATGTACTCGCCGCTGTCGGTGAAGCCCTTTTCGGTAACAGTGCCCGTTATAAGGTAAGACGTGGAATTGGAAAGCTGTTTGTCATTGAAGTCGTTTATTTTATACGTGATACCGAAAAAGCCCGCGGCAAGCAGAATTGCAGTCGCGGCGGTCAGGGCAATGTACTTTGCCGAACCCTTTACTATGAAGATAATCAATAACGCGGCGGTGACGGGAATTACAGGTATGAGCCACGCGGCTGAAAACCCGTAATAACAGTACGCAAAACCTATGCCCGCGCCTGCGCCTATTCCGCACGCCGCCGCTACAGCGGGGCGGATATTTATCAGTTTTTTCATATTTTCTTCGGTAAAAAGGGGGCGCACTGCGCCCCCTTCAATATTAGGTCAATGAAATTTTGTCGGAAATGCTCCTTACCAATATGCCCTGCTGCACCGCGTAATCTATGCAGGAATTTATATACGCGGCAAACCTGTCGGAAAGACGCGCGACGTTAAATTCGCGCTGTACCGCCACGGCAAGCTCGTCTGAAAACATGCTTACCTTATTTAACAGCAGCCCCTTTACAAGCGATATAATGTCGTAAGGGGTGTAGTCTGCCTCGCTCTGCCTTAAAGGAGCGCCCTCCTCTACGCGGTAACGGTCGAAGCCCGAATATTTATCCGAACGGAAATAATACTTAACGCCCATTATCTGCGAGCTCGCAAGTTTGCAGTTTTCTATAAGCGAGGTAATTTTGCCGTCGAGCTTGATACCGCGCTTGTATATGCCGTAAGTCTGCAGAGTACGTTTTATAAGGAACTGTTCCGATATAGGTTCTTCCGCCGCGACGATCGCCTTTATCACGCGGAGAACTTCGGCATCGTGCTCGCCGCTTAAAATGTAGCTTGCATCCTGGGCGGACTGTTCTATCTTTGCCGCCTTGTATGCACGCTTGAAACTTATGGGCGAAGCCTTGCCATCGGTACACAGCCTGTCGAGAAATTCTTTAATCTTTTTGATCTCCCTTTTGGGGTTGTTAAAGAAGTTTATGGAATACAGCCTTACCACGTTCCAGTTGTTGCGTTTTAACGTTTGTACCTGCATTACGGTGCGGTCTTTGACGGAGAATTTATTTTCGCCGTCGCAAAGTATGGCAAGTATAAAGTTGTGCTTGTTTTTAGGGTCTACCACGGCGACGTCTATCTTGAAGTCAGAAACGCCCACGTCGCAGCGGCAGTCGTAGCCGTAAGCCGACAGCTCGCGGGCAACGTATTTACCTATGCCCGAACGGTTTATTATAACCTCGTCGCTGTTTACGGCTATGCTTGTTCTACCTTTTTCGGCAAATTCAAGAAAGGCTTTAAGCCCTGCCACACCGCGTGCGTTGGTACGGGATAAGTCTATCATCGAATAGCGCATAGAGGAATAAATTATCATCTCTTCCCTTGCGCGGGATACGGCGACGTTCAGCCTGCGCCATCCGCCGTATTGGTTTAAAGGTCCGAAATTAAGCGATATTCTGCCCGCCCTGTCTGGCCCG
>JAJQII010000120.1 GCA_021199295.1 Clostridia bacterium | reverse complement strand
CCGTAACGCTTGTAATCATAGCCGTATAAATTGCCGCTTGTCTTTACTTCATTTATCCATTGCTTTACTGTGGCGAGATTATAAATATCGCCGCTTGCTATATTTGCCTTTATATCGTCCTCAAACGCTATCCACGGAAAGTACGGGAATTTCATATCGTAATTTTGCAAAATTTCAAGCGCCTTATGGCGGAACATTGCTTCCTGTGATAACGCCATATCCGTAATAAGGGTAGTTTTCTTCTTGCCCATACTGCCGCAGGCAATAGACACAATAGGGAGTTCGTTTATAAACCCGCAATTTTTCGCCTCTAAATGGCGCAGCTTGTTTTTAGCAAGTTTCTTACGCCAGCGGCAGAACAGCAGCCAAGCAATGGTAAAAAGCGTATGCCAAGGGAAGTGCTTTAATACGGCTTGCAAATCTATTATCAATTTGCAAAGCTGTACATAAATAGCCCCGAAATCGTATGACACGGCAAAATACAGGTAGAACGCCACGAACTCAACAATAATCGTTGCAAGGTTGAAATGAAAGATTATGACAGCAAGCCATATCTTCCAGATTTTATCGTAACGTTTTACAAAATCTTTGTAGCCAAAGTAGAATTTCTTCAGCGGCTGGTAAGTGTACTTTGCAACCGCCTTCCATATCTTTAAGGGCAGGGTGTCTTTGTTATGCTTTGTGTTGCTTCTGCGGTATAAGAGCATTACGACAAGAATTATTATAAGAACGCAGGGCAAAAGTATCAGCAGGGCTTTAGCTATATTGCCTACTACGACCATAGCAGCATACCCCCAAGCCTTGAAGTTGTCCGCACTGAATAATAGCTCAAAATAGCTTACCGAGCTTTCTTTGAACCCGTCCACGTCCGCAGGGATATGTATATCCCATTCGAGGTATTCGGAACGGCTTATAACCGTTGCCGTAATATCTTTGTTCGGCAGAAACAGAGTGCAGAAGTAATACGCTATAGAATTGCCTAAATCTTTTATGCCTTCCCATAGCCGTATGTAGGATGCGTAAAAAATAAATACGCCTAACGCTACGAGTGCTAAAGATATTATTACGGTGGTTGCTATGTATAGCTTACGCATTTAGCTGTCCTCCCGTAAAAATGAGGTAGCTCATTACCAATACACCCAATACTATGCCGCAAATAACGACTATTATCTTGATTATTTTCTTCATTGAATTTTCCTCCTTGAATTTAAAAAAGTATGTGCCGACGGATACCCGTCGGCACACGTCCGTCATTTACTAAAAATCGTCATCGCCGTAAATTTCGTCTAAATACGCTTCAATTTCTTCTCTTGAATATTCCGAGTATGGCGTATCTTCTTGCCGCTTCTTTACTTTGGATTTTTTCTCTTCTGGTTCTTTGTCTTTCTTTTTACTTGCCGTCCTGAATACCGCGCCTATGCCTTTGAATGGCAAAGCCACTACCCAGACAACGCCTTTAACGATATAAGGCAATACGGGAAACAATATTATTACAAGTAACAACAATAGCAATAACGCCACTATTATCATAAAAATGCTTGTACCCGAAGTGCCGTAGTCTTCCTCCAAAGGCGGAGTAGAGCCGCCAGCTAAATCAATAGGTGACATTACCACAGGTATAACCGTTTCCTGCCCGTCCGAAGTGAAAGTGAGTGATATTATATCGAAATTCAAATACACCGTTTCTTGGAATACATACGCCGAATAATCTCCGTCACCCCACTGCGTAGAAGTATCCTTTACAAGCGTTAAATGCGGATCGCTTACGGACGAAGAACACATTGCCTGCGTACACGGTGCAGAGTAATATGTGCTCGATGCAAACCGCATAAGTACCACAGTTTCATCGTTCGCCTTTGCCTCGCTGCAAGCCGTTTTAAACGACTCCACGTCGCCCTCGCCTATAAGGTACAATTCAGAAATTGCAGCATCGTCCAAGCCGTCTAAATCTGAGAACAGATAATGAGTTCCCGCATACGCACTTTCAATGTCGTTTTCAGAAAAACTTACAAGCGCCTGCACGGTATCGTATTCAGTTGATACGTCATAGCCGCCGAACATTTTCTGCCACCAAGACTTTGTAACGTAGTTGCTGTATAAGACCTGCACGTCGCTTACGTTTACGTCCACAACGCCGCTGTAACCCGCTCCCGTGTAATCGCTGTCAAAGAGCGCGGCGGCATATTTACCGCAAACGGAAGTATCGCCAAGACGTTTGGAATAGCTTTGCAGTTTCGCTAATATGTCTTCGGAAGATACGGAATAACTGTCGTAACTTTCGCCGCTCGTATAGAACGCGCCCGCGAAATTATAAAACCACAAATCCAGATCTATAGTCGCGCTGTTGCCTAAACCCCAGCTATAACTCGCTCCGTCCTCATATTCAAGGTTAGATGCTATACGCGCCGAAGCGGATTTCTTAAAAAAAGTTGAATTTGTTATGCCGTGCATACCGAACATATAATAGTAGCTGCTGCTTAAATTGCTCATCGTCCTGCCGTAAAGGCCGTTGACTGCGTTATAAAATGATGCGTCCTCGGTTACGAGCATAGGCTGGGTTATGTATTCGTACCACTCGCAGGCAACATTTGTTAATTCGCCGTAAAGCTCTAAATACTCATTTGGGATTGTGAAGAACACGCTGTCAAGCTGCGACTGTTCGCCGTTATAATAATCGCCGTTTGGTCTGTAAGTGGTATGCGTTACGTCCAGATTTAAATACCTGTCGAAACCGTCCACGGTGCAGGTCAGCGTGCTTTCCGTTGCCGCAGATGAACCATATCCTAACGAATAACCCGTATAAATATAAGTTGCGCCTACCGCGTATTCGGTTATAGTGCCGTTTACGGCAAGCTCAATACCTGATACGGTGTAAACGCGCGAACTTGAATCGAGCGTTAAAAGTATGCTTGTACGCTGGCTATCCGTAAGCGTTACTTTGAACTTATAGAACAGTCCTTCATAACCAGATTTATTACAATAATTCATAATTTCCAACGGGTATTTTGCGTAGCTTTTACCGCCGTCATAGGTAAACTGTATTTGATTGTAATTAGTGCTGTCAAAGGCGTAACCCTGCGGGTTATACACATAGACGTACAAGCCGTAATCGTCCTACTCTGCCGTATAAAAACTATAAGCGAACTCAACAAAGTTAATGACCTGCGGCTGCCCGTTTTCGTCATATGGGTAGTCCTCTAAACTGAACTCTTTGCCCGCGATAGTAGAGCTTTCCAAATCGTCTATTACATTCTGGCTTTCATAAGGCGATGCACCAGAGCTGTCTGCGTATGCGGGGGAAGCCGCAAGGCTTCCCCCTAATACAATAGAAACAATCAAAAGACCGCATACTATCCACGAAACAACGAGGTTTTTAATTCCGTGTTTTCTCAAAATGCAATACCCTCCTCATCAAGAATTATTTGCGTTACCGTAACTGGCTCGTCCGTATCTCTGAAAAGATATACAACGCTGCCTACCGCGCCGCAGAGGAGCAATACCGCTAAAACAGTACATACAATATTTATTATCTTTTTCATAGGCATACCCCTTACCAAATATCAAACAGCCCGTCATCATAATCGCCGCCCGAAGTAAGGTAAATTCTGAAACAGAAAGATTTTATAACGTTACCTGTGGAATTATCTGTTATATCGCAAATGTAATACGAACTTTGGTTAAATTCCTTGTTATACTCTGTAGCCGTCTCAAAGGTGATCTGGTCTGCCGTGTACTTTGCGTAACAAAGATTACCGATTACAAATTTATTGTAAGAAGTAGTGTAACCTTCGCTATCCGTTGTTGAACTCGTAGAGTAGGAAGATAAGCTGTTAGTGGTAATAGTAAGAATACCATCCTTTACCGTTGCGCTCTTTATCATATAGTCCATAACAGTTGAATCGAAATAGGTTTTTGTAAAGTTCCAGCACTGCGTATAGCCCGTAGTCCAATCACCTAAAGCCGTGCATGTATAGAAACTGCCGCCGCTCGTTTTAAAACTTACGGATATATCGCTTGCCGTTACGCCTAATTCAGATAAATCTATCTCCGTGGTTTTGTTCGGATTAAGATAATAACTTATAACTGAATTATTAGCGGCTTCCGCAATATAAAAAACAATATCAACGGCGCTTGCAGGCATAACAAATGAATACACGCCCGAACCATAACTTGTTACGCTTACGTCATCGCCTTCCGAATCGCATACAAATACGTTGCCAATCATACCTGAGCCCGTTATGCTTGTTTTAACTATAACGGTATCGCCTACGGCTGCCGAATCTGCGCAATCCACCACAAGCGAATATACAAAACTTCCGTCCGAAAGGGTGTCATAATATATAGCGTACTTCGTTGCTTGCGAACTACCGCTGCTGCTTGAACTCGTATCATCTTCGCCGCCAGACTGCTCTGTATCTGCAGTTTCAACCTCGCTCAATATAAAGGGTATGGTTATGCTGTTTTTACTGTCGGGAGATATTACCTTCACCGCAAAATAGGGATATGTAGATATGCCTACCGCCGATGAAAGCGTTATTTCTTTGCCGCCATAGACCTTGTATAACATATACTGTATACAATAATCCGAGCCTAATACGCTATCAGAATACGCACTGTCTATACACAAAGTGAATTCGCCATCCTCGTTTATCTTAAAGCCGTTTCCGCCATAGGAAGTATAATCTTCCACAAAAGCCGCGGTGAGGTCCGTTTCAGAAGAATACTTCTGCGTTCCCGATATACCAGCAATCGTGTATTCAAAATTAGCATCATCGTTGACGTTCGGCACGATTTTAGCCGTGCAGTCCTCGACTGTATAAACGCCCCAGTCATCGGAATTGCCTATCTGAAATGTTGCAGTGTTGTTTTCATCGTTCCATTCGATAGTTATTCCTCCGTTGCCGCTTACGAGCTTTTGCGTACCGTACATAACGTACATTCCGCTTTCAGAGCTGCCTATAAAATAGACTATTGCGCCTATAATTCCCAAAATAAGCAATACGTACACGGCGAATATAAGCACTTTTACTATTGTCTTTAAAAATTTGCCGCCCATACGCTACCTCTTCACAAAGCAATGCTTTCCGTACTGAACGATATGCTGTTTACGCTTACCGCAAGCCCTGCAGGATTAATAAGCATAGGCATTACATAACTGTAATCAATGCCTGTAGTTGCACCCGTCGCCGTTACATAGAATGCTATTATTGCAGTACCGCTTTCGTAATGGTCCTGAAGAATATCGTATACGGCATTAGCATCGCTGTTTGTCATATCATACATATCGTAGCCATACAGCTTGTATATTATTTCCCCAAGTACGGAATACACTTCAAATGCCTCGCTGTAGCCTGAATTATTTGAATAAATATAGTCTATCAATGTTGCTGCATTATAACTTCCGCCAAGCGATATTTCATCCGCATAATACCCGGACGCACTTGTACCATCCGAAAGCAAACTCTTAAAACCCACATTTACTTTCTTAAGATCCTCGTAAACAGTGCCGTTACCTGTAGTATCAAAATACAGATTTAAATAAGAGACATCGTACGTCATATCGTCGAAGCCGTTAAAATCCGAATAGTTTATTACAGTGTTTATCGTTGCATAATTGTCATATTCTGTAGAATATGCGCCGAACAAGGTATCTTCGCACCAGTCTTCTGCATACACATGCGACCCGGATAAACGGTATACATAATCCAAAGTACAGGATGAGGAAACAGTCGTGCCCTCCGCAGCGCCGTTTGCCGTAGCGATAAGTATCATCTGTTCGCCAAATGACTGATAACAATATAACGTTACGCTATCTCCGCTGTTTAACGTAGCGGACGAAAGACTGACATAATCGCTTAATTGTGCCTTATTGTCTGTTACCCAGCTTGCTGAACTGTCCGCCCAAACCAATGAAAGCGAAATGCTTGTATCGTAGGCGTCTTCAGGAACTACGGTAGCAGTTATTTCATATACGCTTTCATACGATGCGCCTGCCTGTGCCGTCAACGTTGTAGCCGTGAGACTAATGCCACCGTTATCATTCGTATTAAAAGCAACATTATTCGTTACGCTGTTTACGTCTTCATAATCTGAAGAACTGTTTATGTAATCCGCTATGCCTATAGCACTGCACGTTACAACGCCCGCAAGGAGCACCGCAAGAGCAGATATTCCTAATTTCTTTCTTAATGTCATAAAAATTTATCTCCTTTTTGCTAAATTTTTTAGCAGGCGGATTAAAAATTTTTAACCCGCCTGCTATGCATGTCCTTTAACGGAGCAGCATATCCATAAGGTTCTTGTCCGACTTGCGGGCAGGCTTTACCTGACATTCGTATACTAACCCGTCTTCGTCTACAGACCTTACATAGTAAGTGTTGCCCGCGATAACGTTACCCGTAGCATCGTCCTTAATTTCATAGGGCTTAAGTACGAGTTCTGCCTGCATAGCATCGCCGAACACTATATCCAGCACGGTATAACCGCCTACGTCGGGAGGCACAACACCCGCTTTTACCTCTTTGCCCCGCACATATCCCTTAATAAAATAGGCGTAACCTGTCTTACCTGTCTTCTTGCTTTCAAAGGTTTCCCTTTCTACGTAAATTGTCTTCTGCTCCATAGTTTATTTTTCCTCCTTGTTCTTTCTGAACTTTCCTTTAGTACGCGACAACTTTGTCGCTTCCTCTTTGGATTTGCCTTCTTTTATTGCCGTACTGTAGATATACTGGCCTGCATGGTCGCTCTGGCAAAGAAGATATCCCGAGCGGATGCCGCTTTCATAATCTGTAAGCTCTTTGCCCTCTTTATCGCCGTGCTGGTGCACTTTGGCTTTCCTTTCGGAAGCAAAACTCTTTGCACGCTTTGAAGGGGTGGTCCATCTGCGGACGCTGTTGTCGTACCTCTTGCCGCCTGATTCCGCAGCGGCGTCGGTTGTCTTTTTAGTTGCCATAAATTTAAAATTAGCTCCTGTATAAAAATGATTTTTTTCTGCCTTTTAACGCTGGCAATGGCGCGGGCTTCACTTTAGCTTTCTTTGCAATTCTGAACGCCCTGTATTAAATTGTAATTTATAGCTTGCGGACATATATTTTTGAAACATTACGTTTCCGTGCGTGCCTTTACGGTGAGCGGCCGCTCTTACACTTGCAAGTACCGCACGGGTTACGCCATTTCCATTATTTGTATATCCGCTTTACTATCCGAGTTAGTCTATATACGTTCTCGTGTACATAGAAACTGCCATACGCTTACCGTCTAAATTTCGGCGGTCTTCAAACAATATTTCATATTGCGCATCCCGCTTTTCTGTACGACGGTAATAGGTGTCATAGCTGACTACCATATTCTGGTTATCCCTGCACTGCATGCTTACGTACTGGCACACGATATAATCTTTTGTCCTGTATATGTTTGTAGCGTCTTCTAAAAATTCAGGTATAGCATCTATAAAATCTATATCATCCAGTAGCTCTGCAAAACATTTTCTGCACCCATCTTTCATACTTTCACCTCCTTTTGCTTTTATGGAAAGTACTTGATGCCCCCGATATATCCGCGAATTAATGCTTATCCCTTCCGTTCTTCGCAGGCATCCCAAAGTCTTTCAAAATACTTTCCGCTATTGTTCTTTTATCACCCGAAAGGGTTGACATAAGACCTGATAAAAACTGGGCTTGTTCTTCCGACAAATATTTTTTGCCGTTACGATAGCCGTCCATAATTCGTATCCCGCCGCCTTTACCCGGCACTGTGTATATCGGATAGTCAACCGAAAGACATTCTATGTCGTATTCTATTGTCCTTTTGCTTACGCCGAACTCGAATGCGAGGTTTGCCCTCGTCTCGAATTTGCGTACGCACAGCAATTCTATGATTGCAAGACGTCTTTCGTTTGCCGTCAATTTCTTCTCCCTGTTCGTTTGATTGTGGCTGCATTGTAACTGCTAAAGTCGCAACTTTTTTGCGACTTTAAAAAAATTTCTAAAACTTTTTTTTAAATTTTTATCGGGCGCAAAAAAACCGCTGACGTGGTAAATCTTGCCTTTACTTGAAAGACAAAAATTACCCGCCAGCGGCTTTTCAACGC
>JAJQII010000023.1 GCA_021199295.1 Clostridia bacterium | reverse complement strand
TTATTTCATAAAACCACAATAAAACAACCCCCCCCCCCAGCCTTGTCAATACTTTTTTAAAAATTTCTTTGTGAAAATCGTGTGAAAATTCAGAGCTTTTTATTATAAAAGCCGCCGAGAAACTCGGCGGCGATTACTGTGTATTTATATCTTTTTCTCTTTTTAACAGTTCTGCAAAACTTTTTTAAGGAATAAGCCCGTGCTGCTTGCAGGGTTTTGTGCTACGTCTTCGGGCGAGCCTGTGGCAACTACCGTACCGCCTTTATCCCCGCCTTCAGGACCTAAATCTATAATCCAGTCGGCTGTTTTTATAACGTCTAAATTGTGTTCTATAACAAGAACGGTGTTGCCGCCTTCGCGAAGGCGCGACAGTATTTTGATAAGTTTGTCCACGTCGTAGCTGTGTAAGCCCGTAGTAGGCTCGTCAAGTATATAAAAGGTCTTGCCCGTACTCCTTTTAGAAAGTTCGGTGGCAAGTTTTACCCTTTGCGCCTCGCCGCCCGAAAGAGTTGTGGCGCTCTGCCCGAGTTTTATATACCCGAGCCCCACGTCTACCAGGGTAGAAAGTTTATTGTAGATAGACGATATAGGCTTGAAAAATTCAGCTGCGTCTTCTGCCGTCATTTCAAGCACGTCGGCAATAGATTTTCCCTTGTACTTAACTTCGAGCGTCTCCCTGTTGTAACGTTTGCCCCCGCAAACCTCGCAGGGAACGTAAATATCTGGCAAAAAGTGCATCTCTATCTTTAAAATGCCGTCGCCTTCGCAGTGTTCGCACCTGCCGCCCTTTACGTTGAAAGAAAATCTTCCGCTTTTATATCCCCTTTCCTTGGCGTCGGTTGTCGCCGCAAAAAGGTCGCGTATCATAGTAAACACGCCTGTATACGTCGCGGGGTTGCTTCTCGGCGTTCTGCCTATAGGCTGCTGGTCTATGGCTATTACCTTGTCGAAGTACTCCAGCCCCTCTATGCTTGTGAACTTGCCTAAAACCTGCCTTGCTCCGTTAAGATTATTGGCAAGGTAGGGATAAATAATCTCGTTTACAAGACTTGACTTGCCCGAACCTGAAACGCCTGTAACAGCCGTGATAAGCCCTGCGGGCACTTCTACGTCTATATTTTTAAGGTTGTTCTGCCTGCATCCGATTACTTTTAAAAATCTGCCGTCCGGCTTGGAGCGCATTGCGGGAACTTCTATCTTTCTTCTGCCTGCAAGAAAATCACCCGTAATAGAACGGGGCTCTGCCATTATATCTTCTACAGTTCCGCAGGCTACGACTTCACCGCCGTGCACGCCCGCCATCGGCCCGATATCCACTATATAATCGGCGGCACGCATAGTATCCTCGTCGTGTTCTACCACTATTAAAGTATTCCCTATATCCCTTAAGCCTTTTAACGAATTTAAAAGTTTTTCGTTATCTCGCTGGTGAAGGCCTATAGACGGCTCGTCAAGTATATACAACACGCCCGTCAACGCGCTGCCGATCTGCGTGGCAAGCCTTATACGCTGGCTCTCGCCACCCGAAAGCGTGGCAGCGCTTCGCGAAAGCGTAAGATAACCCAGCCCGACGTTCTTTAAAAAATTCATACGGCTGTCAATCTCTTTTATAATGCTGTCGGCAATCATATGCTCTGTGGGCGTAAAGAAGGAAAAATCCGTAAAATCAGACAGATCGTCTACCGACATATCGCAAATTTGGGCAATATTTTTATTACCTATAGTAACGGCAAGCGCCTCTTTTTTAAGCCTTTTGCCTCGGCATACGGGGCAGCCTGTCGTACGCATATAGCGCTCGATATCCCATTTAACGCCTTCAGAAGAAGTATTATTATACCTCCGCTGCAAGTGGTTTACAAAGCCTTCCCATGCCGTTTTATACGTGCCTTTATAACGGTAAGCATCGTAATTCAGCTCAATTTCTTCCCCGCCGTTGCCGTACATAAGCAAATTGTAAACTTCTTCTGGCAAATCCTTTACGGGAACATCCATAGAAAAATTATAGGTCTTTGCAAGCGACGATATATACATCTGCGTGACCTGCGGGGGATCGAGCATCCAGCCCGTAGCCTTTATAGCCCCTTCGCGCAGCGTTTTATTTTTATCCTGGCAAATAAGATCGGGGTCTACCACCTGTTTAAAACCCAGTCCCGAACATTCGGGGCATGCGCCCCACGGCGTGTTGAAAGAAAAAAGCCTGGGTTCTATTTCTTCTATAGAGATACCGCAGTCGGGGCAGGCGTAATTGGTTGAATAGAGTTCTTCCTTTCCGTCACAATCTATAATTACCAGCCCGTTTGCCAGTTTTAAGGCGCTTTCAAGGCTGTCGGTAAGGCGCTTTACCAGCCCTTCTTTTATTACAAGCCTGTCCACGATTACCGAAATATTATGCCTTATATTCTTTTCAAGTTTTATATCGTCCTGCAAATCGTAGGTAATTCCGTCTATCTTTACCCTGCCGAAACCGCTCTTTTTATAGGATGCGAGTTCCTTTACAAACTCACCCTTTTTGCCGCGGACAACGGGGGCTTCCACCATTATTTTGCTGCCCGAAGGCATTGCAAGCACCCTGTCGGCAATCTCGTCTACAGACTGCTTTCTTATCTCCCTGCCGCATTTGGGGCAGTGAGGCACGCCCACCCTTGCGAAAAGCAGACGGAAATAATCATAAATTTCAGTTACCGTTCCTACCGTCGAACGGGGGTTATGCGACGTGGTTTTCTGGTCTATGGATATTGCAGGGGAAAGCCCCTCTATAAACTCCACGTCGGGTTTTTCCATCTGTCCTAAGAACTGGCGTGCGTAAGACGAAAGACTCTCTATATACCGCCTTTGCCCTTCAGCAAAAATCGTATCGAACGCGAGCGTAGATTTACCGCTGCCCGAAAGCCCCGTAAACACTGTGAGTGTGTTGCGGGGTATATGCACGTCTATATTTTTTAAATTATTTTCTTTTGCGCCTTTTACAAAAATTTCTTCTATCATATTCTTTTAACCGAGAGAACTTCCCCTCATTTTCAAACGTTTTTTAAGTTGGTTTATTGTATCGCGGATTTCTATAGCCTTTTCAAAGTCGAGCTGGTTAGAAGCCACCTTCATAAGAGCCTTTAATTTTTCTATTTCGGCGGGTATGTCGGCAGGCTTAAGATCGTCGCCCGCCGTCTTTTTGCCCGTTATAGAAAGCGTACTCTTTACTTCCTTTATTATCGTCTGCGGAATAATTCCGTGGGCTTTATTGTATTCGTCCTGTACTTTGCGGCGGCGCTGGGTTTCGTCTATGGCGCGTTCCATACTGCCTGTGATAACGTCGGCATACATTATTACCCTGCCGTCGGCGTTCCTTGCAGCCCTGCCTACCGTCTGCACCAATGCCGTTTCACTGCGCAAAAAGCCCTCTTTATCGGCGTCCAATATGGCGACAAGCCTTACTTCAGGCAGGTCTAACCCCTCCCTTAAAAGGTTTATGCCGCAAAGCACGTCAAATTCTCCGCTTCTTAATCCGTTTATTATATCTATACGTTCCAGCGCGTCTATGTCGCTGTGCATATAACGCACTTTTAAATTATGTTCCTTTAAATAGTCGGTAAGGCTTTCAGCCATGCGTTTTGTCATAGTTGTAACAAGCACCCTGCCGCCTGCGGCTATTTCTTTATTTATCTCACCGTATAAATCGTCTATCTGTCCCTTGGTAGGCCGTACCTCTATTACTGGATCTAACAGCCCCGTAGGGCGTATAAGCTGTTCCACCGTCTGCCCTGACTGCTCCAGTTCGTATGGCGCAGGGGTTGCCGACACACAGATAAGCTGGGGAACTCTCTCGTCAAACTCCTCGAAAGTAAGCGGTCTGTTGTCGTACGCAGACCTTAAACGGAAACCGTAATTTACAAGATTTTCCTTACGGGAACGATCGCCGTGGTACATTGCCCTTATCTGAGGTATCGTCATATGGCTTTCGTCTATAAATACAAGGAATTTACCTCTTGGAAAGTAATCTAAAAGCGTGAACGACGGTTCTCCCGGGGATCGCCCGTCAAAGTAACGGCTGTAATTTTCTATGCCGCTGCAATAGCCTATTTCCCTCATCATTTCAAGGTCAAAAGTTGTACGCTGTTCAAGCCTTTCCGCCTCTAACGGTTTACCCATATCTCGGAACGCCTTTACCTCGTCCCGCATATCCCTTTCTATCATAGAGAGAGCGTTTTCAAGTTTTTGCGATCCTACTGCGTAATGGCTCGCGGGGAATATTAAAACGTGTTTTAATTCAGAAATAATTTTGCCCGTCAGCGCGTCCGTTTCGCAAATTCTGTCCACTTCGTCGCCGAAAAATTCCACGCGCACAGCCACTTCTGAATTGCTTGCGGGCATTATATCCACAGTGTCGCCGCGGACGCGGAACGAAGCCCTCTGAAAATCGATATCCCTGCGCTGGTACTGTATTTCCACAAGCCGCCTTATCAGCTCGTCCCGCTCAAGTTCCATTCCCGGTCTTAACGATACCGAAAGACGGAAATATTCCTCGGGCGCACCCAACCCGTATATACACGAAACGGATGCAACTACAATAACGTCGTCTCGTTCGCCTAAAGAGCTTGTGGCGGAGTTACGGAGTTTATCTATCTCGTCGTTAAGGCTCATATCCTTTTCTATATAAGTATCCGAAGAAGGAATGTAGCTTTCAGGCTGATAATAATCGTAATACGAAACAAAATATTCTACCCTGTTTTCAGGGAAAAATTCACGGAATTCATTGCAAAGCTGCGCGGCAAGCGTTTTATTGTGGGTAATAACAAGCGTGGGACGGTTTACGTTTTTAATAATATTTGCCATGGTAAACGTCTTGCCGCTGCCTGTAACACCTACAAGCACCTGCGTACGTATTCCGTCTAACACGCCTTCCGTCAATTTTTCAATAGCCTGGGGCTGGTCGCCCGTCGGCGAAAATTTAGAGTGAAGTTTAAACTGCATAATAATTCCCTGTTCCGTATAAATAATTTTATCTCATATTTAAATTATAGGCAAATATTTAGCGGAAAAACTTTTCAATTAAAAAAATTAACATAAAAAATACCGCCATATGTTTTAATAATACGGCGGATAAATTATTATATTTACTCTGTCGGGTCTTCCGAGTCTACTTCAGGGAAATCCACCCAGAACGTAGATCCCTTGCCTTCTTCTGACTCCACACCAAAGTTGAAGGAATGTTTTTCGAGGATAGTTTTTACAATAGAGAGCCCCAAGCCCGTTCCCTTTACGGGGCGGGCATGCTGTTCCTTCGCCCTGTAATACCTGTCCCAGATAGAAGGTATCTCTTCCTTCTTTATGCCCTTGCCTGTGTCGCGCACGCTGAATTTTATACGGTTTTCCGCCACGTCGAGCTTAAGGCTAACAAAAATCTTTTTGTCCTGCCCCGTATAATTAACGGCGTTGGAAATAAGGTTGTATAACACCTGACCTATCTTTTCCTCGTCGGCACAAGTATATAAATCAGCGTCTATGTCGGCATAAAACCGATAACCCTGCGTTTCTTGCAAATACTCGAATTTACGCAAAATACCAAATAGAAACTCGGTAAGATTGAAAACTTTCTTGTTTATCTGGTCTACGTCGGAACGTATCTTGGAAACGTTTAGTATATCGTTCACAAGCCCCGTAAGCCTGTCCGATTCATCGATTATAACCTGCAAGTGCTGGTTACGCTTTTCGGGGTCGTCGCCCGAAATTTCCTGTATCATAGAGGCGTACGCCTTTATCATTGTAAGGGGCGTTTTTAAATCGTGCGAAACGTTTGCCAATAGTTCTTTCTGGAAGTCGTCCGTCTTTTTAATCTCGTCTTTGGCATAATTAAGCGTATCGGAAAGCTGGGCTATCTCCTGGTATTCCGTAGAAGCGAATTTCACGTCGTAATTGCCCTTTGCCATTTTGTTAGCCGTTTCGGTGAGCCGTTTTAACGGGTCTAAAATCTTTTGAGCAATGCCGTAAGAAACCAAAAAAGCTATAATTATTATAAACACGCCCACAATTATAAGATAGCGCTGCACCGAGCTTATGGCGCTTGAAGCGACTTCAAGCGAGTAGCTTATAACAAGGTAAGAGCTTTTCCCGTCTTCAGCGGCATAATTTGTCTCTGCCGAATATATGAAAGCCGAATCAGAACGGAAAACAACGTCTTCGCCGCCTGAGTCGGAAAGTTTTTCGCTTACGGTTATCTCTACCCCTGACCAGTACTCTGCTTCTGTTCTGCTTATATCGTTAGGGAGTATTATTTCCCCGTCATCGGTAATTACAATTATATTTATGCCGTTTAAAAACGATTGCCCGTTAATATATTCGGTAATCTCATCTTCACTTCTCCCGTCGCCGTTTTCAAGCAAGGCGCTGAGTACTACGCCCACATTACGCATTTTTGCCTGAACGTACGTATTAAAAGAACTGCCCACCACAATATAGCAGATAATACCGACTAACAAAATGATGAGCAATGAAAACACGCAAAAATTGCGCCAAAGCATTGTATTCAGGCTTTTAGGGCGTTTGTATTTTTTTTGAAACTTCTGTTCAGACTTCAAATTTATACCCCAGCCCACGCAATGTAACTATAAATTTTCTGTATTGTTTAAGGTTGGAACGCAGCATTTTTATATGCGTGTCCACAGTTCTGTCGTCACCGTAAAAATCAAAGCCCCACACGTCCATAAGAAGTTTTTCACGCGTAAGCGCAATACCCTTATTTTTTACAAAGTAGAAAAGAATTTCGTATTCCTTGGGGGTAAGTTCAGCTTTTTCGCCGTCCACGTAAACGTTTCTGCCAGCCATGTCTATAACAAGCCCTTCGAACTGCACTACGTCGTTCTTCTCTTCTGCCTTTTCGGCATTGCGGCGTTTGGTAACGGCATTTATCCTTGCCATAACTTCTTTGGGCGAGAAAGGTTTTGTAACATAATCGTCCACGCCGATTTCAAAACCGAAAAGTTTATCGTACTCCTCCCCTCGGGCAGAAAGCATAATTACGGGTATGTCCTTTGTTTTTTTAATCTCTTTCACGGCAGAAAAACCGTCGAGCTTGGGCATCATAACGTCCATCAAAATCATATCGTAATCGTTGTCGCGGCACATTCTTACGGCTTCCATACCATCGCCCGCCTCAAACGCTTCGTTCCCCTCGAATTCAACGTACTCTTTAAGCACGTTGCGTATCATTTCTTCATCGTCTACTATAAGTACTTTCATATAAGTTTCCGCCTTATAATTTACTACAATTATTTTTAACCTAAACCAATGCCAGATAAAACATTATTAACACAATATTATAAGATAAGATTAATACATATATGAAATTTTAATGAAAAATTATTATTTTGACATAAACTTGCAAAAATATTAAAACAAATGTTTGACAATATACTTTCGCAGTGCTATAATCTAATCATAAAACAAACGTTTACAAATGTGGCTTTCGGGTAAATTTTTTGCCGCAGGCGTAAACGTTTTGCGGGATACCATTATGATAGACGCACAGACTTTGCAAATTTTAACGGAAAGCGCCAAGTACGACGTATCCTGTTCTTCCTCCGGTTCGCGGCGAGCTAACCACGGAGGGCTGGGTAATGCTTCCGTCGGAGGAATATGCCACTCCTTTACCCCCGACGGAAGATGTATCTCGCTGTTAAAAATTTTAATGAGTAACGATTGCCTATTCGACTGTGAATACTGCCCTAACCGCCGCAGTGCAGACGTAAAAAGGGCAAGCATTTCACCTGACGAAATATGCGAGCTTACCATAAACTTTTACAAACGCAACTATATAGAGGGGCTTTTTTTGTCTTCAGCGGTTTTTTCTTCCCCCGATAAAACAATGGAACTTTTGTGCGAAACGGCGATAAAACTTCGCAAAGAATACCATTTTAACGGTTATATCCATTTAAAAGGCATACCTCACGCAGACAATGCACTTGCGCTTAAAGCGGCGAAATATGTAGACAGAATGAGTTACAACATAGAGCTGCCCTCAGAAAAGTCGCTTAAACTGCTTGCCCCTCAAAAAACGAAAGAAAGCCTTATCGTGCCTATGCAAAAACTGCGCAATGCCCAGCTTTACGATAAAGAAAACAAAATAAAATCGGGAAGATCTATCCCTGCGGGGCAGACAACGCAGATGATTATAGGCGCGTCGCCCGAGAGCGACGGACAAATTTTGCGCCTTACTGAATATATGTACCGCAACATAGGGCTTAAAAGAGTCTACTACTCCTCTTATATACCCGTCGTGCAA
>JAJQII010000017.1 GCA_021199295.1 Clostridia bacterium | reverse complement strand
CTGTAATAGCGGTATCGGGATCATCCTTTAAAAGCAGCTCGTGGGCGCTTTTTATACTTCGCAACATAGTTTTTACCTCCTGTTTCTTATTTGCAGGGCATAGCTTAATTTGTAAACTCGCAAGTTTTTTGCGACTTTGGAAAAATATTTTTAATAAATTTTTCCTATTAATTAAAATGCCTTTTGTGCAAGCTCTTTTATTAGGATAGGAGGGGTAGAATAGTAATTTATGTAAATGATATATACCTATGAAATCTTGTATATTGCATTATCAAAGCGGGTGTGTACCATACCGACCAAAGCTCGCGGGAAAGTGAATTTTGGTGCTTAATTACGGCGGGTACTCCCGCAAGGGATAATTGCAGGTAAGCCATATGCACGCAACGAATATCTATGTCGGCGCAGTCAATAAAGCAGTTGCGGGCATAGTTAAAATGGTAATCGTGTGCAAGGACGTCCAAGCCCGCTATCATCATTCCACCGCTGCCGCAACAGCAGTCGTTTAACGTTAAAATTTCGTCTGCCGCCTGTCTATGTTTAACAGTGGCTTCGTCCATAGCGGCTTTAGCGCAAAACTTTGAAATATGGTAGGGCGTAAAGAATTGCCCTGCATTCTTGTTAGAAACATTGCATTGCATATAAATATCGCCTAAGTAGTCAGCGAATACGCCATCGTCATATACAACAGACGAAAGCAAGGCATAAATTTTAGCAAATATCTCCGTAAGCCGCTTTTGTTCGTCCTTACGGTAGCCGTTTATAACTTCCTTGTAGCGTTCTTCGCGTTTATCGAACTGCGTTTTATCTACAAGGTTGGATATAGCCAAAGCCCCGCACTCGAATAAATCTGAAAGCAATTTACCCGTACCTGTGCCGTAGGAAAAGCTGTTAATATCCTTTATAATCTCCTTCACCGTAGGCACTGGGAAAGGGCATAAATTATTGCCGTCAGAAGAAAGAACAGAAGGACCTGCCGATCCTTCTGTAACTTCTTCCGTAAAATCTTCTATGTAAGTAACGCTCGGTTTATCGAACGTGAAATCAAATTTAAAAGTACCCATTAGTTTACCGCCTGTATCTTTTTAGTATCGTCTTTACGCGTTTTTATAACTTCGCTGCCGTAAGTTTCTCGTATTTCGTCTAAAGACATCCGCTGGCTCTTACGTTTGGTCGGCTCGTCCGTCCAAGCCCAAGCACGCTTTTTAGAGCAATAGAAAAAGCCAAGATTTTTAAGCTGCTCTTTATAGTTGTAAGCATTAAAAGCCCAGAGCCAGCAACCGCAAAGCTCAAGGTCAATATCGAAGTTAATGACAGCGTTTATAATATCTTTGAACCTGTCGGGCGTATCGGCGCGGTTATCTTCGCTTTTATAAGTTTCACCGCTTGCAGATTTATGGATATTGCCAACCTTACGTTTAAGGTCGTCATACTCGGAGTTAATTTGCTGCATATCCTCTAATCTGCCGCCGTGGTCGGGGTGATGCTTCATAGCCAGCTTTTTGTACTGAGCGTAAAGTTCTTCGATTGTGTCTACGTTTTTGAAAAATTTGTACGTCATAATAGTAAAATCCTTGCCCGTCTTGCCGTTAGCGCAGCATTTAAATTATTTCTTATAAGTGTAAGTCCTGCCATGAACGGTAATCTCGTTACCGTCAATTTCTGGTTCTCCTTTAGCGCAGGCGCGTAAAATCACCTGTTTATCGTTATTGGCTACCCTTCCGAAGTTGCCGTCTGCAAATTTCATTTCATCGCCTACGGCTATAATATTAAAGCCTTTAAAGACAAGCATAGAACTGAACTGCCAGAGCTTTTCATAGCATCCGTTACAGTCCAAAATAGCTGAAATGTCGTGTGCGGGGTTGTAAGCTGTAATTCTGAAATATTTTTTATTCATATAGAAATCTCCTTTAAGCGATTTTTTTAATGGTTTTATTAGCGTATGGAAGCCATACTTTGTTGACGTAATGCAGAACGCTGTCGTCTGGTTTATGGTCGTGGTCGGTGTAACATTGCAATACCCTATGCGAAGCCAGCGAATATTCTACCGTAACGAATGGTATATCGGGATGTTCGCGGGTACGGATAAAGAAGATGAGGGATTGTTCTTTAATGAAACGCTGGTCGTAGTTTATACTGCCTACACAGTGGTGTAAATACTTGCCTTCTTCTATAAGGTCTTCGGGCGATTTTGCAATTACGCATATAAAAGCACCGCGTTTATCGTGTTGCAAAGCGCTGTATTTTTCTGCCACCGATGCGAAGTCTGCATACAAGGCTTTTTTCTTTTCTTCGTTAGCGATAGCTACAGCCGTTTTATATTCATCCGTGCGTATATCGTGCCAGCGTCTGAAATCGTGCGGGTAACGGTTTTTAGGTTCGGTCATATCTAAGCCGAGATATAAACAAGCACGGTAGTAATCAAAGTAAGAGTTAGTGCTTGTTTGCTGGGCGGCAATATAATCTATAAGGCGTTCTGTTTCGCCTTTAAAATCGGGCTTAAATTGTTTAAAGCTGTCTTCCGATTGCAAGCTCTTTTTTGCTTTTTCATAGCATTGCAATAATTTAAGCGGTTTGCCCGTTTTATAAGCACGCATAATTACTGAAACGTAAAAATAATTATCCGCTAATTCCTGCCTGTTACGGGCAAGCCATTTACAGAAAGCCTTATCTTTAGCGCATTTGCGTAAAATCATAGTGCTGAAGGCAAACTTATCTAAGCCGAGCTTCATAATGTATTCAAGCTGCGGATACTGTTCGTAAAGCCGCAAGTATTTAAATATTCGCTCTCCCTTATACAAGCGGTAAGCGCTGTACTTATATTCGGGAAACTTATCTATAACCTCAAGGTTGATAATAGGGGCGTAAGGATCAAAATACTTGTCTTCGCAGGCATACCAGTTGGTAGACTCGTACCATTTCGGTACTTTACTTATACCTTGTTCATACCAGCCGGCGACGTAACCGCCGATATAGTAGTAGTTAATATCTTTGATATAGCAATAATCACGATGAATATGATGTACGGCTACCTGTTTGCAATACCATTTTTTGCGGTGATATTTTACGGCAACGGTAACTTTCACAAGCTCTTTATGCCATACGGCGAGATAAGCATAAAAACGGGAATAACCAAAATGGGCAGCATCGTGTTTTGCCTTTGATATAATCTGTTTTTCTATATATTTAGGGATTGGTTTAATCTCTGAAAAAGATGTCATTTGCATATCGCACCTCACTGTATATCCAGCATATCGCCGAGCATATCGTAAATAATTGCAACTGCTTCGGTATCCATATGCTGCATAAAATCGTCTTCGGGCATATCCGAAGTATCGTCTTGTTCATCATCCGGTAAATCTACGGGTTCTGTAATATCGCCGTCAAATTTACGCATATCTTCGTATGTAAGGTCTTCGTCAATTTCTTCATCTTCCTCGCAGGCGTTGAATACGCGGATATTTGTGTCGCTGTCGGCGATTACAAGATTATGTTTACCTGCAATCTTGCCGAAGTACACGTCAGAAGCGTGGTAAGGGAAGCCTATCATAGCTACACGGCTATCAAGCCCGCAATCCCTGCTTGTAAGCGTTAAATCAAGTTCCTCTGCTATCTTCACAGCGTTCTTTCCAAACACCTCGTAAAAGTCGCCCAAACGGTAGGCAACAACGTAGTCAGGGTACTTATTTTGCACTTTCATATAGCTCTGATATACGGGCGAGCCTTTTGATGCAGGTTTATCCTGTTTTACGGGAATTGAAGGCGTACTATCCTCGATTGAAGGCGTTTCTTCTTCAAGAAGTTTGCTTACCGTAGGCACTTCTTCCGCAGTATCCATAAGGTCAAACATAGATATTTGCGGCTTTACTACGGGTTTAGGCGGTTCTACCTTTATAGCGGGTGCAGGTGTATGTTTTACCACCGTTTTAGGTTTAGGCGGCTGGTATTCCGTTCCGTCTTCGGTATAAAGTTTGCCTATAATGCTGTCTTCCTCGAAGTAATGAACAGCCCAGCCACAGATAATATCGCCATCTACAGTTACGAATTGATTAGTCTTAGTATTGGGGTTAATAAGTTTCATCGCTTCTTTGCAGGCGTATTCCATAAAACCGTCTAACGTCTTAAGATTTAAGAGCTTTAAGCCGTCCTGTTCTATAGGTACGCCGTGATTGATTTTTTCTGCAAGTTCATTGCTTGCGTTGTTTTGTAAATATTCTAAAATCCTGCCTTGTTCGGGCGTTTTAGCTTCAAGAATTAAATTCATTGTAAAATTCTCCATAAAATTAAAATGCGGGATATAGCCAAACGCCGTATCAGAACGGACATCTGCGCCATATCCCGGCTTGCACTTCTTGTTTTGTTATAGGTACGATAACCCATACAGGGTTGATAAGTTTACTGTTATCTTCCCTTGTCAGCGGAGGATAACGTATGTAATAGTTTTTAGCATCCAAAGCCTGCTGATAAGTATAGGTAATAAAATATTCAGTAAGCCCTGCAATTTCGTCTTTGAAACATACTTTATAGCCGTATCTGCATTTATATCCGTGTTTACGCTTCTTACGCATAAACACCGCCTAATATGCCGAAAATATTGTACTTTAAGTTGTACAAATCGGAATATCTGTTATAGCCGCCGTGATAATCTTTTTCGTGTTCGGCGGTACGATAAAGAATGTGGTTGAACCACTCATTTTTGAAGTAACGCACGTCGGATATAGATACATAGACGAACTTATCCTTGTTTTTGAAAAAAGCCGAGAATTGATAGTGATTTCTGAGCACGTTTACCAATTCCCAGCTGTATTCTTTCGCTATAGATTTAAGGTAGTTTATATACTTCGTTTCAAAAGTCTTATAATCCTTACCCGTATAGCAGCCTGTAGAAAATTCATAATTGAGGTATTTCCTCAAATCTTCGTATTTAGCCATTTTTAATTCCTCCTGCCGTAAATATCATCGGCGTAGTACGCACAAACATACCAATTAAATATGGCGGTGCATTTAACGCCCTTGTAGTCCACGAGATACAGGTTGTCCCCGATAACTTCGAGAACGGTAATCTCGTCCATTTTCCCTTGAAGGGAGTTGATGTGTGCTTCTGTCTTGAAAGGTACAATTTTCATCTTTCAAATCTCCTTGTAATATAAATTTTAAAGCGACCTGCATAAAGCCAAGCCGCCGTTAATTCATTTTATAGCCTATGTCCTTATTTCTTCTGATATAGGCAGTTTCCAAAGCTACTTTATCTGTAAGCCCGTTAAGTTCTTTCGCATACTTATTAAGCAATCTGCCGTTAATAATGTCCTGTGTTTCAATATAGCTTTTAGTACCTGTTGATATATGAATATTGTTTACTTTATAGCCGTTATCATACAGATACTTACCGACCATTATTGTTCTGTGGCAATCCAAAGCATCGCTTTCAGAACACATTAAACACACGGTATGCTTGAGCTTTAGAGCATTGTTAAGTTTGGTAACGCCGCCCTTAAATTGTTCCGATGCCGTAAATAGTTTAAAGTCCAAAATTCCGTCATCGCCGTAGAAGCTGCTATTAAATTGCCTTGCGCCGAACTCGTCTTTATAATTGCGGTAATAAATACATTCGGGTTTGAGTTTATTTTTTAACGTATCTGCGTTATAGTCCTTATAATACCTTGAATAAGGCACGCTGCGCACGTCTATAATTACGTCTATGCCGTAATCTTTGATGACCTTCATAAAGTCTGCAATGGCTAAATTTCTATAGCCGATAGTGTAAACTTCCTTATTAAATTCTTTGATTTTGCTTACATCAATCATTTTTAATCTCCTTGCCCTAAAGCAAATTTATATTTCCCCTTTTCGGGACGCCCCGAAAAAAACATAGCCGCTATTATTGATGTAATTATATTGTTTTAATAGGAAGTCAACGGACAAGCGGTAAAGAATTTTTGTAACCATATATGAGGTATAAATAAATACGCAAAAATTGTTTACCGCCCGTTTACTTCCGATAGCGGCTATGTTACAACAAAACGGCCCGAAAGGTAAATATCTCTTTGTTTTTGCAAAGGGCATATTATGCAATCCTTTTAATTCCGCCGCCAAAGCTGTGTACAGTGATACTGCCGAACTCTGAACAAAAATCATCGTCCTTGTTCCAAACATAAGCAAAAGCGCGGTGATTTTTGCCGTAGCTATGTACAAGATGTTTCCATTCCTGCTTATATTGGGTTACTATAAGAAAGCTATATAATTCGCCAAACTGTGTAAATTCGTGCGTTACCGCATATACGATACAGCCGTATTTACGCTCGATTTCTTTCATTTTCGCGTAAACTTCGGGTTCTTGGTATATCCAAAATCCTGCGTAACATTCAAAGAAACATACCTGATTTTCTTCTTCAAATCCCTTTATGTAGGGCTGGTAAATATTGAGCTTATTTAAAAGCTCTAATGCAACTTCTTTCTGTGCTTTTGTGTTAGGTTTCATAACATCCTCCGTGAAATGTAATAGGCGGGATAAGTTCCCGTCTGACTGTTGCAGTTGTACCATATGATAGATTTTACATATCCATCAAAGGTGGTATCCTTTTCAGTTAAAATATCTTTATTGATATTGAAAAGGAAGTGCCAAGGCGATTCGGGGTTCAAGCGACAAGGGGTTATGTAAATATCTTCGCCTTTGCGTAAAAGTTTTATCGCCGTTTTATAGGTTACACGCTCGTAGTGTTCCGTAATTATCTTTTTCATATGTCTAACTCCAAATCCCTTAAATATACTCTATCTAAAGCATTGCTATATTCGAAATACAACCTGCCGAATCTATCTTCGAACAGGTCGTATGTAACGATGCTTATTTTGCCCCTGTTGCTTACAGCAAGGGTAATTTCTTTGTAAGGTTTTTGGTAACTGATTACATCAAAAGAAATAAAATCTTCGCCATCGTAAAAATCATTTCCAAAGCAAACCATAACGTTGCCTCCTATAAAATCTCTATTTTTTTAAGGTTAATGATAGAGTGAAAATTATAATCTTTTTTATCTATCACATACCACCAAAGGTTCTTTTCACCTTCAGTATCGGTGCTGCTATCGAACATATAGCCGATTTTAACGTTACTATCCTTATCAAAGGCGGTGTAAGCTATCCAGCTCATATCGGGGTTAAGTTCGTTAGTGATAATTTCTTTGAAACGAGCCAAAGCATCGCTATAGTTCTGGTAAAGCTGTATTTCTATATCGCTGTTACCATCTTCGGTTGACCAGTCAAATTCAACCATATAGACGTAATTTTTCATAATAGAAACTCCTTTTATAATAATTTTTATTACCCGTATAGCCGATAGTGCAGCTCAGATAAATGTATAAGTTTACATAACGCACCTCCTTAGTCAGCCAACCTGTACCAGATATAGTAGTTAATTTCTACTTCCCTGAAGTCGTAATTATTTTTGCCTGTATCTAAAGGAACTTCGCGTATTTCGTAATGCGTACCTCTAAATTCGTTTTCTTTGCCTGCTACCTCGTGGCAATTCTTTATGCAATCTTCGAATACCCTTATATAAGGCTTACCGAGTTTGCTTAAAGCGGGGACTAATAAATCGGTATCGGTTATGTAACCAACACCAGATATTTTGTTTTCGAACTTACCTAACTTTGTAACTGAGTAGATTACCTTTGTCATTTTTGAGTTATCTCCAAAAATTTATTTAATTTTTGCCTTTTTCGGCAGGGCGACGGTAGCACAGCCGATTATGAATAGATAGTAGAAATAAAAATTCTGTAACGTCGGGTGTCAACGCCACGATGAAAAATTTTGCTCGAATAAAGCAAAAAAATAGACGGTGAAGAAATAAGTCCATTCACTATCTTTGTGCTGTTAACTATTTTGTTTTTTAAATTTACTATCAAGGTTGACGCAAAAATTTTCGGGAAGTGGAGTTGACACCCGAAAGCGGCCGTGCTAAACTAGCCCGGTCGGAAAAGGCAAATAAATTTGGACGGAACACTATTTTCACAAGAAAATTTATAATTTTTATAAAAAAATTTTTCTTAATAAGCAAAATTTGTCATATTTAGTATTGTATAATAGAACAAGAAAATAACACTGCGGGGGCAAGGCAAAAAATTTCACAAAAAATGTAGTTAATTTTCTTGACAACAGTTAAAAGGTAAATTATAATAGAGGAGTAATACAAACATACGTTTATGTTTTTAGCTTTAAATTCAAGGAAATTCCTATTGCCACATACAAGCCCCGTATAGGAAAAGGAGTTTACAAGAATGCAAGGTCAAGGGGAAATATTTCGTTTATGCTGTCCTAACTGTGCAAAGCATTTAAGCGGAATAAAAGATGAAAAAGGTTGCGTAAAAATTATATGCGAAAGGTGCGGTGCAAAGATAGTATCGAAACATATAACGCCCACGTCGTGCAGCCTTAAAATAACAGCACAGTAAAATTTAATATGACCTGTAA
>JAJQII010000067.1:65227-73355 GCA_021199295.1 Clostridia bacterium | reverse complement strand
GCTTAGATGGGCTCTACCCCGTGGCAATCCCGCGCGGACGCGCGACCAGCAGGCAAGACGGCAGATTAGTTGTTTAAAAATAATACGTTTGTTCTAATAACTTTTCGCCTTATTAAAAAGGTGGGATAGTAGCCGAAAGGCGTTTTGCCTGGCTTTTCGCGCGTTCGCGCGAGATCCATTCGACTGCACTACGCTTGCGCTTCGTTTCGCTCAGGATGACGAAAGGGCTGTCGCCCCAGCTTAGGAGCGGTAGTATGGTAGCTGAAAGGCGTTGGGCTTAGATTGCTACGCCGCTAAAGCGGCTCGCAATGACATACTCCCTTGCCTTCCCCTTGAGGGACGCCTATCAAAACAAGGTTTTGCATAATCCGTTTAAATGGTTGATTTTTGTCGGCTTTTGTATTACAATTAAAAGCGAAATAATTATTTACCAATGACCTCTCTATTTTTGGGGGAGAATAGCTCGGATTATGGCAGATTATAAAATTACTTGTTGTTCAACGGCAGATATCCCTGCGGAAAGGCTCAAAAGCCTTGATATCGAATACGCAAATTACCACTATATTATAGACGGCGTGAATTACTACGACGACCTTTATGTGTCTGAAACGCCCGAGGAATTTTACGCTAAGATAGATGCGGGTGCATTGCCCACTACCACGCCCATATCCCCGCGTGAATTATGCGATTTGTTCGAGCCTATCCTGCAAAAAGGGTACGATATATTGCACATAGAATTTTCTTCGGGACTTTCTGAAGGCTGGAAGTCTGCCCAGGAAGCCCGCGAACTTATGATGGAAAAATATCCTGAACGAAAGATATACGTCGTTGATTCGCTGGCGGCTTCGTCGGGCTACGGTATGCTGGTGGAGATGGCTGCCGATTACCGCAAAAGGGGCATGCCTATAGACGAATTAAGGCACTGGCTTGATGAAAATAAAATGTACATACGGCACTGGTTCTGTTCGCAAAACCTTATGCACTTTAAAAGGGGCGGAAGAATTTCTGTGGCTACGGCGTTACTGGGTACAATATTTAAAGTATGCCCCGTAATGGAAGTAAACGACGAAGGCAGGCTGGTATTGCAGTCGAAGCCTTTGGGCAAGAAGAAGGCTTTAAAAACTATCTGCTCCTATATGCGGGCAGAGGCGATAGACGGCACAAGGTATAACGAGAAGTGCTATATATGCCACTCTATGATGGAAGAAGACGCCTTGTTTTTAAAAAAGATGGTGGAAAATGAGTTCCCCAAGCTCAGGGGCAAGGTGGAAATTTTTCCTATAGGCACGGTAATAGGCTCGCATTCAGGTCCCGGCACAGTGGCATTGTTCTTTGTCAGCAAAGACAAGCGGGTAAGGTAAATAAGTATTTGCCGCATATATGGCGGGCAATCAAAAATTGAAAAATAAAACGCTAAACGGCAGTGAATAAATTTCACCGCCGTTTTTTATACAAAATCTACTGCAAATTATTGAATTAATTTTATTATATGGTATAATGGTATTTGTAAAAAGTTGCGATTTTTATGTAAAGGTGTTTTTATGAAGAAGAAACTTATTATACTTATTTTATCTGTAATTTCGGCGGTATGTTTAGCCGCAGGGCTCACCGCCTGCGACAGTATTTCCGCCTATCAGGAAAGCGAGACCAGCCAAACGGAACAGTCCGCCTGGGAAAACGGCGTTTACACCGTTCAGACGGCTTATGCCATGGCGCAGGAACTTGGCTACAGCGGGACGCTTGAAGAATTTATAGCCTCGATTGCAGGTGCAGATGGCGTGGGCATAGCCGACGTTTCTTTAAACACCGACGGCGAACTTATAATAACATTGACAGATAATTCTTACAGCAACCTCGGTAAATTAACAGTCTGCACGCATAGTTACGGCGATTGGGTGACAGGCGCAGAGGCTACCTGCACCTCTATCGGATATAAATACCGCACATGCAGCAAATGCGGATATAAGGACTACGTATTTACCGAGGCTTCAGGGCATACATATTCTGACACGGTAATAAATTACGACAATTACTCGCATATGTTGCAATGCACAACCTGCAACCAGATAATAACCGAGGCGCATACTTTTGTAGATAACGTTTGCGCCGTCTGCGGCTGCAACTATTATTCAGAAGGGTTGGAGTTTTCCGTAGTATATGGCGACGGCGGCACTATATCTTACAGCGTTTCGGCAGGCACTTGTACCGACAGCGAAGTTATAATTCCCGCCGAATATAAGGGCTGCCCCGTAACCAAAATAGGCAGCTTTATCGACTTCACTGCTCTTACAAGCATCTCTATCCCCGATAGCGTAACTACTATAAGCGGCAGCGCATTTTATGGCTGCACTTCGCTTGCAAATATAATTATTCCTGATAGCGTAACTACTATCGGTGGTTACGCGTTTGAATATTGCTCATCGCTTGTAAGTTTAACCATCCCCGACGGAGTAACTTCTATCGAAAATTGCACCTTTTACGGCTGCACCTCACTCAAAAGCATAAATATACCCGATGGGGTAACTTCTATCGGCGGCAACGCGTTTGAATATTGCACTTCGCTTAAAAATATAACCTTACCCGATAGCGTCACTTCTATCGGCAGACTTGCGTTCAGCGATTGCTCTTCGCTCGAAAGTATAACTATACCCGACGGTGTAACCACCCTTGAAAATTATACTTTTGAAAATTGCACCTCACTTAAAACAATAACGTTTGGCTCTGGCAGCAAATTAGAATATATAGGCACTTATGTATTCAGCGGCTGCACATCGCTTGAAAGTATAGCATTGCCCGACGGAGTAACTTCTATAGGCAAATACGCCTTTGAAAATTGTGCCGCGCAGATTGTCTGGGGCAATAATCCTGCCATAACGGAAATAACAAGTTACGCGTTCGCGTGTTATGCAGGCACAAGCCTTTCTATACCAGATAGTGTTACAACTATTAATAGTTGCGCCTTTGAAAATTGCACTTCTTTAAAAACCATTACTTTCGGCTCGGGCAGCAAATTAGAATATATAGGCACAAGCACTAATACATTTAGCAACACTTATGTATTTTACGGCTGTACGGCACTTGAAAATATTGAAATACCCGATAGCGTAACCACTATAGGCAGTTCTGCCTTTGAAAGTTGCACGGCGCTTAAAACAGTGACGTTTGGTTCAGGCAGCCAATTAGATACTATAGGCGCATATGCGTTCTATAACTGCACAGCATTAACAAGTATAGCCATACCCGACAGCGTAATCACTATAAATAGTTACGCATTCGGCGGCTGCCTCAGCCTTGCAGATATTTATATAGGGAGCGGCGTTACATATCTTGATATTTATTCGTTTTATAATTGCCCTTCGGTTACAAATATTTCTGTAAGCGAGGAAAACACTTATTATAAATCTATCGACGGCAACCTATACGACTACAGCGGTACTACGCTGATAAAGTACGCGACAGGCAAAACAGATACAACCTTTACCATACCAAGCACTGTAACCTGCATTTACCAGCAATGTTTTAAAGATTGCCTGTCGCTGGTAAGCATATCCATGCCGAACACCGTAAATACTATATACAGCGAGGCATTTTACGGCTGCACCTCGCTTAAAACCGTTGACACATACCAGGTTAAAAGTTTAAAAATTATCGGCGGCGTTACCGAAACAAGCAACGACGGCGCTTTTGCCTACTGCACCTCGCTTGAAAGCGTGACTTTGCCCGAAGTGACTATGATAGGCTACTGCTCCTTTATCGGCTGTACCTCTTTAAAGAGCATTGTTATTCCCGACAGTGTGACGTATATCACCGATTACGCGTTCAACGACTGCACTTCGCTTGAGAGCGTTTACTTCATTGGTTCTGTAAGCGAATGGAATAATATTCCGGTATATTCCGGCAATACCCCGCTTACCGAGGCAACAATGTACTATTACAGCGAAGAAGAACCCGATTACACCGACGGATATGACTACTGGTACTACGACGGCGACGGCAACATTATAACCTGGTCTGTTTAAATTAATTACAAGCCATAACCGCTGAATTAATGGCGGTTATGGCTTGGTTTATTTTATCTTAACTCTTGAAATTATAATTTTAATATGGTATAATGCATATGCGACACAACAGAATACAACTAACATAAAGGTACAATCAGGCATTTTGTATCTCTCTTTTCTTTATGTTAGTAAAGTTGTGTCGCAACAACAATTACGGGATACTTTTGCAGGCGTCCCGTAAGGGACGTTTTTTTTGTAAAGGGGATTTTTATGAAAAAGAAATTTTTTATCTTATTTCTATCAGTAATTTCTGCTGTTTGCCTTGCCGTAGGTCTTTCAGCTTGCGACAGCATGGGCGGTAATTCGTCGGATGGCTCAAAACACGAGCATTCGCTTGTTTACTATTCCGCGGTTGACGCTACCGAAACTGAAGACGGGCACATCGAATATTGGTATTGCTCTGGCTGCGGTAAATTTTTCTCCGATGCAGAGGGCAACAATGAAATCAATGCCGAATCAATTATCATAGCCGCGCTTGGCGAAAACACTACGTATACAATTACATTTGTTGCTGATGGTAACATCGTAAACGAGATAACATACAGCAAAAGTGATACTAATATAGAAATTCCCGAAGTTCCTGCCAAAGATGGCTATGACGGCACTTGGAACAGTTTTGAACTTTATACGGGGAATATAACTGTAAACGCTGTTTATACTGTTATCACTTATTATGTAAATTACGACAATACAAAAAGCGCGTCTAACAGTAATCCGTCGCAATACACAATTGAAGATGGCACAATAACGCTTAATGATTTATATCTTGACGGTTATACCTTCAACGGTTGGTATACGGAAGATGGCGAAAAAGTAATAGAAATCTCGTATAACGATTACAATAACGGTATTACTCTTGTTGCGGATTGGTCATTGATTGAGTATACCGCCACATTTGTAGACGAAAACGGCGATACCATTGCCACCCGTACTTATACTGTAGAAACGGAATATATTACAGTTCCTGAAGTGCCCGAAAAATCAGGTTACGCGGGAGTGTGGGAAAATTATAATCTAACCGTTGGCGGGATTACTGTTAGTCCCGTTTACACAGCTAATGCATACACGGCAACATTTGTAAACGAAAACGGTAATGCGATTTATTATGCTACATATACAGTTGAAAACGACAGTATATATGAGCCGTCTGTCCCCGACAAGCAGGGTTATACTGGCGTATGGCAAAGCTATAGTTTAGATATTGGCGGAATAACAATTTCGCCCGTTTATACTGCAATTAAATATAATGTGATATTTGTAGCTGACGATGAAACGGTTGATACAGTTACTTATACGGTAGAAGATGAAACGATAGCCGAACCGCAAATTCCCACAAAAGAAGGTTTTGACGGCGAGTGGGAAAATTACACATTAACATATGGTGTAGATATAACAGTTGCCGCCCTTTATACATCCGAAGGCGCAACGGAAGGATTGCTTTATTATTATGTGAGTAATTCTGATGAGCCATATTATCAAATTTACGGGTATGAAGGGGAAAATATAGACGTAGTTGTACCCGCAGTGTACCGTAATTTTACTGTTAAGGAAATCAGAAATTCAGCTTTTAAAGATTGTACTTCTGTTACAAGCATTGAAATTCCAGACAGTATAACAGAAATTGGTCAAAAAGCTTTTTATAACTGCACTTCACTTGAAAGCATAGTTTTACCCGAGGGTATTACCACTATTGATTGGTATGTTTTTTACAATTGTACTTCCCTTGAAAGCATAGCCATACCCGACAGTGTAACTTCTATCGGCAATTATGTATTCTGTTATTGCTGGGCGTTGACAGAAATAAACTTTAACGCAACCGCAATGGATGATTTATCCTCAAACAATTATGTGTTTGGTTATGCAGGACAAAACGGCGACGGAATAACGGTAACAATAGGTGCTAAAGTAACAAAAATACCCGCTTATCTGTTCTATCCTTATTCATCAGGTAGTTATGCGCCTAATATAACAAGCGTTGTGTTTGAAGACGGTAGCGTTTGCACAAGCATAGGCAATTATGCGTTCTGGTATTGCACTTCGCTTACAAGTATAACCATACCCGACAGCATAACTTCTATCAGGAGTGATGCATTCTATTATTGCAAGTCACTTGAAAATGTATATTATAGCGGTATAACTCCTCAGTGGGCAAGTATTTCGTTTGGTAGTTCTACAGCAAATCCTTTGTATTATGCGGACAATTTATATCTTAACGGCACGCTTTTAACCGATTTAAAAGATACGGATATAACATCAATATCTGCATATGCTTTTGCTGGTTGGAATGTTACAAGCATAACCATACCCGACGGCGTAACCTCTATCGGCAATGGTGCGTTCTATAATTGCACCTCGCTTACAAGCGTGTACTACAGCGGTACAGCTTCTCAGCTGGCGAGCATTTCGTTTGGTAATTCTACAGCAAATCCTTTGTATTATGCGGGTAATTTATATCTTAACGGCACGCTTTTAACCGATTTAAAAGATACGGATATAACATCAATATCTGCATATGCTTTTGCTGGTTGGAATGTTACAAGCATAACCATACCCGACGGCGTAACCTCTATCGGCAATGGTGCGTTCTATAATTGCACCTCGCTTACAAGCGTGTACTACAGCGGTACAGCTTCTCAGCTGGCGAGCATTTCGTTTGGTAATTCTACAGCAAATCCTTTGTATTATGCGGGTAATTTATATCTTAACGGCACGCTTTTAACCGATTTAAAAGATACGGATATAACATCAATATCTGCATATGCTTTTGCTGGTTGGAATGTTACAAGCATAACCATACCCGACAGCGTGACTTCTATCGGCAGTTCTGTGTTCTATGGTTGTACTTCGCTAACAAGCATAACTATACCCGACAGCGTGACTTCTATCGGCAGTTGGGCATTCTATGGTTGCACATCGCTTGAAAGAGTAACGATAGGCGAGGCTGTGGAAACAATTGGCGATAGAGCGTTCTATAATTGCACCTCGCTTACAAGCATAGAAATACCCGACAGCATAACAGCTATCGGCAGGGGCGCGTTCTATGATTGCGATTCGCTTGAAAGCGTAACCATAGGCGAGGCTGTGGAAACAATTGGCAGTTATGCGTTCTGGAGATGCACTGCCCTTACGAGCATAACAATACCTGACGTTGTAACTTCTATCGGCAGTTATGCGTTCGGCTATTGCTCCTCGCTTACAAGCGTTACCGTAGGCAACAGTGTAGAAACTATCGGCGAACGGGCGTTCTGCTATTGCTCCTCGCTTACAAGCGTTACCATAGGCAGCGGCGTAACTTCTATCGGCGAACGGGCGTTCTACTATTGCAGGGCGTTGACAGAAATTAACTTTAACGCAACCGCAATGGATGATTTATCTTTAAACAATTATGTATTCTATTGCGCAGGACAAAACGGCGACGGAATAACGGTAACAATAGGCGCAAAAGTAACAAAAATACCCGCTTATCTGTTCTATCCTCATTCATCAAGTAGTTATGTTCCTAATATAATAAGTGTGGTATTTGAAGATAACAGTGCTTGCACAAGCATAGGCAGTTATGCATTCCGTTATTGCACCTCGCTTACGAGCGTAACCATAGGCGACAGCGTGACATCAATCGGCAGTGGCGCGTTCCAGTATTGCACCTCGCTTGCAAGCATAACCATACCCGACGGCGTGACCTCTATCGGCAATGGTGCGTTCAATGGTTGCACCTCGCTTGAAAGAGTAACGATAGGCGAGGCTGTGGAAACAATTGGCGATAGAGCGTTCTATGATTGCACCTCGCTTACAAGCGTTACCATAGGTGACAGCGTGACCTCTATCGGCGAGCATGCGTTCTATGATACGGCATACTATAACGACAGCAACAACTGGACTGATAATGTATTATATATAGGCATATATTTGATAAAAGCGAATACAAGTATTTCAGGTAGTTATGAAATAAAAGACGAAACCGCAATCATTGCAGATTCGGCGTTCGCCGATTGCACCTCGCTTACAAGTATAACGATACCCGACAGTGTGACATCTATCGGCAATTATACGTTCTTTAATTGTACCTC
>JAJQII010000067.1:0-65127 GCA_021199295.1 Clostridia bacterium | reverse complement strand
GCTTACGAGCATAACAATACCCGACGTTGTAACCTCTATTGGCGATAGAGCGTTCTATAATTGCACCTCGCTTACGAGCATAACAATACCCGACGTTGTAACCTCTATTGGCGATAGAGCGTTCGAAGTTTGTACCTCGCTTGCAAGCGTTACCATACCCAATAGCGTAACTTCTATCGGCAATTATGCGTTCAATTATTGCGCCTCGCTTACAAGTGTATACTACGGCGGCACTGTGGACGAATGGAGCGCAATCTCGATAAGTTCAGGTAATACCTATCTTACCAACGCAACGCTTTACTATTACAGTGAAAAAGAACCCGATTACACCGACGGATATAACTACTGGTACTACGACGGCGACGGCAACATTATAACCTGGTCAGTATAAATTAATTACTCAAATCCCCGCGGCACAATTCGCCGCGGGGATTTTTTTACAATCAGCACTCTGTATTCCATATGCCCTTGGTTATAAGCGAAACCAATAGCGCCACTACCTCTTCTTTGCTTAAATCCTGCTGGTTTTCGTGCCAGAATTTTAAAATCCCCATCGCCCCCGAAAACGAATACGATAAAACATAGTCGGTATATTTGCCGTAGCTACGCCCCGACATCTGCTGTAAAAACGGATTTACCTGCTTTCTTAATTTATTCTGGAAAGAGGGATCGCCGTTTTCGCCGATAAGCAAAAACAGCTTTTCCCCCAATAAATCAAACAGCTCTACCAAAGTACGTATTATGCTTTCGTAGCTCCCGTCCTTTACGCCGTTGGGGAATTTTCCTACAGCCCTCATTTTAAACTCGTTTATAAGCCCGTCTTCCGCCTGGTGCAAAATATCGTAAATATCGGTAAAATACTCGTAAAAGGTGCTTCGGTTGTACCCCGCCTTTGCCGATAGCTCGCCTATTTTTATCTGCTCCACGGGGTACTCTTTGTACAATATCCAGAATGCCTCTATAAAAAGCTCCCTTGTTCTGTCTGTTATTTTCGGTTGTTTGCGCATAATCCCCCTCCATTTTTCCGACAAACCACGGTTAATTGTCGTATGATTTATCGTTGACGAAATAATTTACAGTTCTTATAATATTATTATACGACAGCGTGTCGGATAAATCAAGCAAAAAGGTGAAAAAGTGATAGATACAGAAAACCTTACCAAAGACTACGGGCACGGCAGGGGCGCGTTCGATATTACGCTGAGCGTGCCCAAAGGCGAGTGTTTCGGCTTTTTAGGCCCTAACGGGGCGGGGAAAACAACCGTTATACGCCACCTTATGGGCTTTTCGCGCCCGCAGAGCGGCACGGCGCAAATTGACGGCAAGGACTGCTACCGCAATGCCGCAGAGCTGCAGACGGAAATAGGATATCTGCCTGGCGAAATTGCCCTGCCCGAAGGCATTACGGGCACAATGTTCCTTGCAATGCTGAATAAAATGCGCAAGACCAAAGACGACAGCTACACAAAAGTACTGCTGGAAAAGTTTGAGCTTGACCCCTCTATGGAGACAAAGCGGATGAGCCTGGGCGTAAAGCGCAAACTCGCCGTTGTAGCGGCATTTCTGCACGACCCCGATATACTCATTTTAGACGAACCCACTTCAGGCCTCGACCCAATAATGCAGAACAAGTTTATCGAATTTGTAAAAGAAGAAAAGGCTCGCGGCAAGACAATCTTTTTATCCTCGCACATATTCCACGAGGTAGACGCCTGCTGCGACCGCATAGCCATAATAAAAGACGGAAAGATAGTCTCGGTATTTTCGGCGGAAGAGCTGAAGAAAACCAAGGAAAAGATATTCCGCGTTACTTTTAAAGACAGGGCGTCTTACGAAAAATTCACAGCACTGCCCTACAATTTTACCTCTAAAAACAACGGCAAAATGCGTGCGAGGGTAAAACTTACAAACGACAAAATAAACGGGCTTGTATCAATTTTATCGCAGCTCAACGTGGCTGACTTTGTGGAAATACCTTACACCTTAGAAGATTATTTTATGAGTTTTTACGAGCAGGACCACCATTTTGCGGAGGTGAAGGCTTGAGTATAATTAAAATTGAAAACCTTACCAAAGACTACGGCAACGGCAGGGGCATATTCGATATAAATCTTGAAGTTAAGCAGGGCGAAATTTTCGGCTACGTAGGCACGAACGGCTCGGGCAAGACAACTACCATACGCAATATGCTCGGCTTTGTATACCCCGACAGCGGCAAAATAGAAATAGACGGGACAGATCCCGTTACCCACTCTGCCGAGCTTATGAACAAGGTAAGCTATATCCCGGGGGAAATTGCCTTCCCCAACCTTAAATCGGGGGCTGACTTTTTAAAATTGCAGGCGGAATATTACGGAATTACCGACTTTACCCGTATGAATTATATAGCCGACAAACTGGGGCTGGACACCACCGCCGACTTAAAGCGCATGAGCAAGGGCATGAAACAGAAGACCGCCATCGTTGCCGCCTTTATGTCCGAAAGGGATATTATGATTTTAGACGAGCCGACAACGGGGCTCGATCCCCTTATGCGCGACGTGTTTATAGAGCTCATAAACGAGGAAAAGAAAAAGGGCAGAACGGTATTTTTGTCGGGGCATATTTTTGAGGAACTCGAGGAAGTGTGCGACCGCGTGGCAATGCTTAAAGACGGCAAAATTATAGACGTTATAGATATGTACGCCCTGCGCCATTATTCCGACAGAATTTTTGAGATAGTATTTGAAAACGAAAAATCGGCAAACGCCTTTAAAAACACGTTCGATGGGGCATATGTGCGGGGCAATTCGGCTTTCACCTCTATACCCGCAGAACGCGCGGATCAGCTGTTTAAAGCGTTAAGCGGGTTCAACGTAATACAGATACATGAAAAACACACCACTCTCGAAGAAGTGTTTATGAAGGATTATAACATTTAAAATAGGAGTTTAAAAATTAATGAAGACGGCAAAATATTTTTCCTGGCCCTTAATGAAGCAGACTATCCGCTCTAACAGGGTGCTTACGGTAGCTATAATGATAGTAATGATCCTTATGTGCGTTGTCATATCCATCGCAAGGAATATGATGATGTCGGGGACTACCGATTCAACTACCTCCACAACTTTTATGACCTACCTTTACGTAATAGCCTCGAGCGGGCTGAAATACGATTACGAGGGGCTTATGGCAGGCACGTACGACACAGCTTATTCAACGGTATTCGCCCTTCTCGGCGACGGTTATTCCCTTGAACAGTTTAAAGAGGCGGCATCGGCTCTGATGGATGCAGGCACATACGAAACTTATCTTTCTACCTTTGAATACAACTGGGCGCTTATGAATGAAACGGGCATATTCACGGGTGAAGCCCTGGATATTAACGAGTTTATGGGACTTATGATGGAGAGCATGGGAATGTCTTCTGACCTTCTCGAAAATATGGAGGACATAGATATGTCTTCTATGCTCAACCAGATGTACTACACTATTATGGACATATTGCCCCTTCTTGTATACATTGTGGTTGTAGGCAACTCGCTGATTGCAAGCCAGGTAGACAGGGGCTCTATGGCATACGTGCTCTCCACCCCCACAAAGCGTTCGGCGGTTGTCATAACGCAGGCGATATATATGATAGTCGTGCCCTTTTTAATGATAGCTATAACCTGCTGCGTAAAAATCGCCATGTCGGCGGGACTTTCGGGCGATCCCGATGCCGCCGTCACAATAATGCTCTACTTCGGTATGTATATATTGATAGAGGCTATGGCGGGGCTCTGCTATTTAGGCAGCTGCCTGTTTAACCGAAGCGGAAAATCTATGGCGTTCGGCGGCGGGCTCACGGTATGGTTCTTCCTTGCATCCCTTTTAGGAATGTTCGGTTCGGATAACCTTGTACAGATGGGCATGGGCGTGGAAATTTTAGGGGTATTCAACAACCTCACGCTTATAGGGCTTTTTGATATAGACTCTATAGCCACAATAGGCACGGATGCCGTAAGTTACGCCTTTGTATGGAAACTTGTGGTACTTTTCGTAATAGCCGTTGCCGCGTACGTGGGCGGCGCGATACGCTTTACCAAAAAGGATTTACCGCTGTAAATATTAAAACATATAAGGAGATATACTTATGAATGAAACAATAAAGACCTTAACCACCCGCAAGAGTGCGAAAAGTTTTAAGCCCGAACACATTTCCCGTGAAGAGATTGACCAGATTGTAGCCGCAGGGCTTAACGCACCTTCGGGCATGAACGCGCAGGACGCGATTTTTATCGTCGTGCAGGACGATGAAACGGTAGCAAAACTTTCAGAGCTTAACGCAAACTTTATGAAAGCTATGCTCGCAAAAACCAACCCCGCCGCAGCAAATATGAAACTTGATCCCTTCTATGGTGCAAAAGACGTTATAGCCGTAGTCGCAAAAAAGGCTATGACGAGCGTATACGATGGCAGTCTTGCCATGGGCAATCTTTTAAACGCCGCCTGGAGTATGGGCATCGACAGCCGCTGGATACACCGCTGTAAAGAAGTTTTTGAGACAGCCGAAGGCAAAGAGATACTTGCAAACCTTGGCATTACGGAAGAAGTTGAAGGCATAGGTTTTTGTATTTTAGGCCACGCTGCAGAAGAAAAAGAAAAGACGGAAGTTAAGCCTAACAGGGTTTACTACATTTAAGTTAACCCCCACATATGCGGCAAATACTTTAAAAAGAGGTAAAAATCATGGATATAATGGAAGCAATGGAGCAAAGGCATTCCGTGCGCAAGTACGAAGACAAGCCTATCGAAAAAGGCAAACTTGTAGCGCTGAACGCGCTTATAACGGAATGCAATAAAGAAGGCGGCTTAAACCTTCAGCTTGTAACGGGTGAAAAGAAGGCTTTCGGCGGCGTAATGTCAAAAATATGCGGCTTCGGCGGCGTTAAAAATTACATAGCCGTGGTCGGGAAGGACGACGTTGAGACGGCGCAAAAACTCGGCTATTACGGCGAGAAAATTGTACTCGAAGCACAGATGATGGGCTTGAATACTTGCTGGGCGGCAGGAGCTTTTAAAAAAGTTAAAAATGCCTTTACCTTAGGCGACGGCGAAAAAGCTGCTTGCGGCATAGCCATAGGATATGGCGCAGAAACGGGCAAACCGCACAAATGCAAGGATATTAAAGAGGTTTCTGAAAGCGAAAACCCGCCCGACTGGTTTGTACGCGGCGTTAAGGCGGCACTGCTTGCCCCCACGGGTATGAATATGCAGAACTTCAAATTTACTCTTGTCGATGCGGAAGGTAAATGCGGCGTGCGTGCACAGACAACGGGCGGCATGTGCGGCGATTTAAACACGGGCATTGCAATGTACCACTTTGAAGTTGCCGCAGGCAAAGAAAATTTTAACTGGATAAAATAAGAATACTACTAAAATACAGGCAGTAAAAATATCTGTATTTTTACTATAGGTTGGTTTATGCGGTTTTTCCGTGCCCTAAAACTATGGCGAAAATATCATAAAGACTGGGAAAGCATATGCAACTGTTGCGGCAAATGCTGTTACAGCCGCTCTGTTGGCAGAGACGGATCGGTTATAATTTACTATAACCGCCCGTGCGAAAACCTTGACACAAAGACGCATTTATGCAGTGTTTACCAAGACAGATTTAAAAAATGCAACCACTGCGGTAAAGTAAATTTATTTACCGCACTGTACAACCCTACCCTTCCCAAAGACTGCCCTTACGTACAGATTTTCAGGTACGGAAAAGAAATTGAGGTGCAAGATGAAAAATGAATATAAACTTTTAAAAGAATATATTGACGGCAGCAATAAAACTGTCGCCGTTACAGGTGCAGGCATATCCTACCTTTACGGCATGCGCAGGCTAAAACAAAGCGTGGGCATGATGAACGCGAGGCGGGTATTTTCTGCCGATTACGTAAATAAAAACCCCGAAAAATTTTATGGGATTATGCGGGATGCTTTTTTAGACGCCACCTTTATTAAAGGGCCAAGCAAAGTACACAGACAACTTGCCGAACTTGAAAGACAAGGCAAACTTTACGGCATTGTAACGCAGAATATGGACTGCCTGCATACTATAGCAGGCTCGAAAAACGTAGCTGAGTTTCAGGGCAGTTTCGGCGACAATATGTGTATAGGCTGTAAAACCCGCTACTATGATTACAATATCTGGAATAAGGGGCATATGCCCCGTTGCGAAAAATGCGGCTCGCCTGTAATACCCTCAAGTTTTGCAGGCGGCAATACGGGCGAAGCAATGGCAAGGGCTATTGATATGATAGCCGAGGCGGATTTGGTAATTATTATAGGCACGACGGGCTTCCGCAGTGAAGAATATTTAAGCAAAATGAAAAAGGGCACAAAAATTGTACAGATAAATCTCGGCACAACACAGTTTGATACCATTGCCGATTTAAATATTAAAGCGGACGCCGCCGAAGTGTTTGATGCAGTTTTTAATTGTTAAAGGTGTTATATGAGTATATTCAAAAGTAACCAAGATCCTATCCAGAAGTTAGCCGAATATATTGACCAGAGCCACCGCATTGTAGCCACCACGGGCGCGGGAATTTCGGTGGGCGGAGGCGGCGTAACTTACGGGCAGATGCGCTTTTCAAGCCGCGGTATGGGCAGAGGCGAAGGCTACAGTTCTTTTTTACCCAATTTCCTTGAAACAATGTTTTCGTACAAGCCGAGTTACAGCCACTACGCTTTAAAAAAACTTGAAGACAATGGCAAAATGCTTGGCATTATTACAACAAACGTGGACTGCATGCACACCATCGCGGGTTCTAAAAACGTTGCCGAGATACAGGGCAGTCTTCAAGTAAACTGTTGCGCGAACTGCAGTGCGCACTATAACGGCTACGAAATATGGCAAAAGGACGAACTTCCCCGCTGTAAAAATTGCGGCGGCGAGATTTTGCCGTGGCCGCTCTACAGCCATATAGGCATATGGAACGAGGGCGCGGCAAAAGCAAGAAAATGGATTGCACAAGCCGATCTGATTCTTGCCATAGGCACGCGCGGCAACTACGGCGATGTGTATTGGGGCTGCCGCAACAGAAACGCCGTCGTGATACAGATTAACCCCGGGCGTACCTACTTTGACAGCGTTGCAGTGCTGAATATCCGCGAAGAATGTGACAGCGTATTTAAGAAACTGGACGAATTGAGAGGCAAAAATGGCTGATTTATCTGAAGAGCAGCTGCAAAGCCTTGCGGCAAAGATGCGCGAGACGGAATATAAAGGTCTGACTGAAGAAGAAATACGGCAGCGCGAAAGGCAAAAGCAGGAGCGCCGCGAAAGAAATATCCACATACTCAACAGCACAATAGATATTTGTTCGGACAGCTATAACGCGGGGTTAATGCGTGAAGCTAAAGTATTTTTACCCGATGATATCGCCAAATTAAAAGCTGAATTGCCAGACGGTAACAAGGTCACAAGCTGCAAATATAGCTGTGAAAATATAGATACACTTGTGCTTGCGCAGCGCAAATACGACAGTTTAAAACGCGAATACGTTGAGCCGAAAATCCTTGTCTTAAATATGGCAAGCGCGACAACGCCAGGCGGACATACGCGGGAAGGCGCTGACGCCCAGGAAGAAGAACTTTGCCGCAGGACGTCGCTTTTACTGTCGCTGGAAAGTGAACAGGCGAAAAGTTACTACAACTATAACAACTCGCTTAAAACACGTATGGGCTCGGACGGGGTTTTACTCTCCCCTTACGTTGAGGTCATAAAGGATAACTCGGCAAAAATACTGTTACAGCCGTTCCCCATATCGGTTATAAGCTGTGCCGCGCCAATGGTTCGGCTCGGCTTGGAAGGTATGCCGCAAGAACAATACGAAAATATGCTGTATAAGCGCATACAAGGTATATTGGTTGTGGCGGCTTCGCAGGGCTACCGCCATCTGATTTTAGGAGCGTTTGGTTGCGGGATATACGGCAACGACGCCGCTATAGTATCCGATTTATTTGACAGGGCTTTTAAAGAATTACCCTGCACCTTCGAAAGCGTGGACTTCGCCGTATTATGCCGCCCCGATAAAGATTACAATTACAGACAGTTTTGCAGAAATTTTAACTGAAAGAGATTTTATAAAGGCAATATCAGATAGATACTGCCTTTTTTATTTTATTTCTTTAAGTTTTAAAAATATATCTGCGGCAAGGCGGTTGCGTGATTCCGCACCGCTTACGTAAGCGGTTACGCCTTCGGCTTTGCCCGTGTATATTCCCACCCCGATAAACGCACATTCAGTGCGCATCGTCGCGGCGTTAAGCATACATTCGGTAAATATCCCGCAGACCTTTTCCCCGCCGACGTAAATATCGTCGGTATTTTTAACCTCTGCAACGCAGCCGCAAGCCTGCTCTACGGCAAGTTTTACGGCAAAGGCACACTGCTCCCTGTAATTTTTCAACCTGTCCGCAGGCATATCAATGGCTATCGCCGCCGTCATATACAGCCCCGCCGACTGTGGGGAAGGGAAATACGAGCCGTCCTTTTTTACGCCGTCAGTCTGCCGTTCACATACTACAAGGCATTCCCCCTCTCTGCCAAAAATTTCTTTAGCCGCCCTGTTTGTGGAATCCACACTGGCAAAGCAGTACACTTTTACGCCCGCTTCGCTCTTAATCACGGCGGCAGACAGCAGGTCGCAGCTCTGGCTTAAAAGGTATCCCCTGTTTGTGGAAGAACGTATATCGTAGCCTTCGGCAGAGAGAGCCTTTATAATTTTGCTGATATACTGCCTGCTTACGCCAAGTTCAACCGACAGAGCCTCGCCTGAAAGGTATTCGCCCTTTTTATTTTCAAGGGCAAGCAGCACCTTTTCTTTTATATCCATCTATTAAACCATGCTCGCAAGTATAGCAAGGTTTGCCGCCACATCTATATTGCGTACAACAACGTTATCGGGGGCGGAGATAAGCACGGGGGCGAAGTTGAGTATACCGTTTATGCCCTCTTTAAAAAGCAATTCGCACACGCCCTGAGCGGCCGAGGCGGGCACGGCGACTATTGCCAGCCTGGCATTGTATTTTTTGATGCCTTCAGCCATATTGTCTATGCCTAAAACAAGTTTGCCGCCCACATTCGTACCAACTTTGGCAGGATCGCTGTCGTACGCTTCAACCACTTCTATACCGTATTTACCGAAGCCGCCGTAAGATAAAAGCGCTCTGCCCAAGCCGCCTGCACCTACGAGTATGGCGTTTTTAACGTCGTTACAGCCAAGATATTCTTCCAGAGCCGCAATAAGCTCCGTACGCACGTAACCCACCTTGGGGCGGCCTGCGCTGCTTGTATAGGCAAGGTCTTTGCGAACCAATACTTCACCCAATTTTAAAGCCGACGCTATAGCGCCCGACGATATGTATTTGCCGTCTTCGTCGGTAAGCGAGCGCAGATAATTCAGGTAAACGGGAAGCCTTTGAAGGGAAATTTCAGGTATATCTTTGTTCATAATCATTTCTCCATGGCAAGAGCTGCCGCGCCATACGCGCCTGCTTTAGAGCCAAGCGAGGCGGTAACTATTTTTACAGGCGCGTACTCAGTACCGCCGAATATCTCTCTGTTCACAAGTTCCTGCAAAGGCGCTGTAAGGCGCTCGCCTTCCCCGCTTACGCCGCCGCCAAGCATTATAACCTGGGGGCGGAATATGTTTGCAAGATTGGCAAGACCGCAGCTTAAGTATTTTATGTACCAGTCCACCACTTCCTTAGCATCCCTGTCGGTATCCGCGAACTCGAACGCCGTCTTGCCCGTAGCCGTTTCCGAAGTGTACTTAGACCACATAGCAGAGCCTGGATTTTCTTCCATCTGGTAGCGCGTGCGCTTTATAAGGGCGGTAGCCGAACAGTACGTTTCAAAGCAGCCCCGCCTTCCGCAAGTGCATACGTTGCCGTATCGCTCTATAACCATATGTCCTATCTCAGCGCCCGCCGACTTGTAACCTTCAAAAAGTTTGCCGCCGATTATTATACCGCCGCCTATCCCCGTGCCGAGGGTTACGAGTATACTGTCGGTATAATCCCTGCCAGCGCCGAACCTGGCTTCGCCCAAAGCGGCGGCGTTGGCGTCGTTGGTAAGGCTTACGTCCAGCCCTGTACGCTTTTTAAGTTCCGCGGCGAGAGGAAAGTTTTTTAAATTAAGGTTGCCCGAAAAAACCAGTATGCCGTTTTCGCTGTCTATAATCCCGGGGCAGCCCACGCCTGCCTTTACCAGCGATTTATCCGCGCAGAGGCGGGCAAGCATGCCGTTTACCATTCCCGCTATACCTGCGCAAAGCTGTTCGCCGCCAAGCTCGGGGCGGGTATCCACGCTGTCTTCCATTACGGGAGAACCATCACTGCCGAGCACGATGCCCTTTACGCTCATGCCGCCGATATCTATACCTAAATAATATTTTATATTTTCAGACATATTTCTCCGTATACGGCATATTTCAGCCGTTTATAAGTAATCGTTTACTTAATAATTTTACTATCACAGAGCAACAATGTCAAGTAGTTTTGAAAAAACCTCACAGTATTTGTGACAAACAATACAATTTTTACCACCTGCATCAAACATAAAACGTGGCAAAACGCAGTCTTTCAGCTACCATACCACCGCAATAAGAGTCTCCTTGAGCAAAACAGCACCGTAAGGCATAAAAAATGAAGCCGATTTTAATCGGCTTCATTTTTTATTATTTTGTTCCCGTAGAGCCGAACCCGCCAGCGCCGCGGGCGGTGTCGGAAAGTTCGGCTTTTTCTTCGAATACCGCCGTGATATATGGCGTGATAACCAGCTGCGCCACCCTTTCGCCGATATCCACCGTCTGATCTTTGCCCGAATGGTTGTGCAGGGCTACTTTAACCTCGCCCCGATAATCGCAGTCGACTACCCCCACCTTATTCGCAGGCGCAAGCCCCTTTTTTGTGGCAAGCCCGCTGCGGGCATAAATAAGCCCCGCGTAGCCCACAGGCAGTTCAAGCGCAATCCCCGTAGGTATAACAACAGTTTCCCCCGCAGGAATGGTAACCTGTTGCTTTATGCAGGCGTAAAGGTCTGCCCCCGCCGCGTATTCGCTGCCATATGCGGGAATTACCGCGTTTTCGTCAAGTTTTTTTATTCCGATTTTCATAAACCACCTTAAACCGTTTAATAGACAGGCTCGTCCCACAGCACAATCTCGTCCTTTTCGAGCGTTGGCTGGACGAGTATTACCCTCTGGTTAGAAGACCCCCTGAAGTACAGGTCAGGGTTTTTAAGTTCTTCTACAAACCTTCCGTCCACCAGCACGTCTATGCAGGCGAGCATGCGCATCACGGTATTTATATTGCCTTTTTTGCCTGTAAGCAAATCCTTTTCGAAGTCGTAGCCCGTATAGCACCACACCGTCTTTTCGGGGTAAGTTCTTTTTACCCTCTCCAAAAAATCGGCAAGTTCGGGCTGGTTTTCAGGCTCGAAGGGCTCTCCGCCTAAAAGGGAAAACCCCTTTATATGGCTAGGGGCAAGCCCCTCTATAATTTTATCCTTTACCTCTTGGGTAAAAAGTTCGCCGTAATTAAAATCCCACGTTTCGGGATTGAAGCAGTTTTTGCAATGGTTGCGGCATCCGCTTACGAACAGCGATACCCTTACCCCCGGGCCGTTGGCTATATCGTACCATTTTATTGTTGCATAGTTCATATAATTACCTTGATAATCCGCGCATATCCCGCGGGCAAATTTTAAAATACGCCGCGCGGACGTACGACTTGCGCCGACATCCGCGCGGCTATAAAAAGGTTATATTTTATTAAAGGTGAAGCACCCTTGCTTTAATTTCTTTGGTCTTGCCTACATTCCAGAAATTTTCGCCGAGGTATCCGCATGTACGGCGGGTAACATTCATTTTGCGCTGGTCTTTATTGTGGCATACGGGGCATTCCCATTCGTTGTCGTCGTTTATGATAATCTCGCCGTCGAAGCCGCATACATGGCAGTAGTCAGACTTGGTATTGAATTCCGCGTACTGGATATTGTCGTAGATAAACCTTACAACATCTTCCATGGCGGTAAGGTTGTGCCTCATGTTGGGGATTTCGATATACGATATCGCGCCGCCCGAGGATATCTGCTGGAACTGGCTTTCGAACTTGAATTTAGAGAAAGCGTCTATCTTCTCGCGGACGTCTACGTGGTAGCTGTTTGTATAATACCCCTTGTCGGTAACGTCTTTTATAGTGCCGAAGCGCTCTTTATCTATCCTTGCAAAGCGGTAGCAAAGCGATTCTGCGGGCGTTCCGTAAAGGGCAAACCCGATATTCGTCTCCTGCTTCCACTTCTCGCAGTGGTCACGCATAGACTGCATTACCTTAAGGGCAAATTCCTGCCCTTCGGGTGCGGTATGCGAGCAACCCTTTACAAGTTTTGTAACCTCGTACAGCCCTATATAACCCAAAGATATCGAGGAATAACCGCCGAAGAGATATTTATCTATCTTTTCGCCCTTGCCGAGCCTTGCTATAGCGCCGTACTGCCAATGCACGGGCGAAACGTCGCTGGTTACGCCCATAAGCGCGTTGTGGCGGCACATAATGGCGTCAAAGCACAGTTGCATTCTTTCTTCGAAAATTTCCCAGAACTTATTTTCGTCGCCCCTTGCAAGTATACCTATCTGGGGCAGGTTTACCGATACTACACCCTGGTTGAAGCGGCCTTCGAACTTGTAATTGCCGTTTTCGTCTTTCCAGGGGGAAAGGAAGGAGCGGCATCCCATGGGCGAGAACACATTGCCTTCGTAATTTTCGCGCATCTTTTTAGCCGAGATATAGTCGGGATAGAGCCTTTTAGACGAGCATTTAACGGCAAGGCGGGTAAGATAGTCATACTTGCCGCCCTTAAGGCAGTTGTTTTCGTCCAGCACGTATATAAGTTTGGGGAACGCGGGAGTAACGTAAACGCCTACCTCGTTCTTGATGCCCTGGTAACGCTGGCGGAGGATTTCCTCTATTATCATCGCGTTTTCTTCGATATACTCGTCGCCTTCTTCAAGGTACAGAAAAAGGGTTACGAAAGGCGACTGGCCGTTGGTTGTCATAAGCGTGTTGATCTGGTATTGTATGGTCTGCACGCCCGCCTTTAACGCGTCTTTTACGCGCATATCTACAACCTGTTTTTTCTGCTCTTCGGATATACTGTCGCCGAACTGTTCGTCGCACTGCTCCCTGTACTTGTCCCTTGTGCGGCGCAGGTACTTGCCAAGGTGCGCCATATTTACCGACTGGCCGCCGTACTGCGAAGACGCAACCGAAGCTATAATCTGCGTTGTTACGGTACATGCTGTCTGGAACGATTTGGGACTCTCTATCATCTTGCCGTTCATTACAGTGCCGTTTTCAAGCATATCCTCAATATTTATAAGGCAGCAGTTAAAGATGGGCTGCAAAAAGTAGTCCGCATCGTGGAAGTGTATAGCGCCCTCGTCGTGTGCCTTGGAAATATATTCGGGCAGAAGGATACGGCGGGTAAGGTCTTTTGATACCTCGCCTGCTATAAGGTCGCGCTGGGTAGATGCCGTACGGGCGTTTTTATTGGAATTTTCTTCCATTACGTCTTTATTGGAATTTTTTATAAGCGACAGAATGCTTTCGTCGGTAGTGTTAGCCTTACGAATGAGCGCCCTTTCGTAGCGGTACAGAATGTAAGACTTCATAAGCTGGTACTTCTGCATTTCCATCAGCTTTTCTTCCACCATATCCTGTATGTCTTCTACAAGAAGGCGGGCACGGTGGCGCGAAGCTATATCGTCAACTATGGCGGTAATCTGGTCTTCAGTGACTCTGTCTTCAAAGTCTACCGAATCATTTGCTTTACGGATAGCTACAGCAATCTTGCTCCTGTCAAAATCTGTTGTAGAGCCGTCTCTTTTAATTACTTTCATAATATTATTTATTATCTCCCCGTTCAAAATTTATCCTTTGAAATATCTTAAGGCGCAAAAAGCCCCGTAAAATCAGGTGAACGCTTATATTATATAATATATATTGTGGTTTGTCAATGGTTAAAACACAATATCTTGTATAAAAAATTATAATAAATGGAACTTCTGCCGAAAATAACCCGTTTTATATAAACGGAAAATATCCTGGACAAATTTTTTTGTAACGCCTTAAAGTATAAAATGTATCTTGTGCAAAGTCAAGCGCTCGACCACAATATGTTGTATGTTTTTTTCTTTCATTTTTACTCCCGCCCAAACGCCTTGTAAACTGTTATTTTTTTGCAGATAGCCCGTAAGTTGTTAATTTTTAACTATAAAAATAACACTTTCCGTTTAAGCGGAAAGCGCTGTCCTTTTTTATATAGTTATTGCGTAAAGCGGTTGAGCCACGAAAGGTCTAACTTCCATTCGGAAACTTTGTTCCTGCGGCGGTGGTCTTCGTTGGCTTTGCCCAGAGCCGCGCGGTAGTCTGCATAGCTGCACCCGTTCACCTTCATAAAATGTTCGCTTGCCGCGCGTTCGTTTCCCTTTAAACTTGTTCTGCCGATGTGTATTACGGCATGGCAGTCGGGGCATACGGCTATAACGTTTTCCAGTTTCTGCGTGCAGGCGCTTTCGTCGTAGCTCCACTGCTCGTGCGCCTCAAGCCTTTTGGACGGAGCGCCGCAAATGCTGCATTTGCCGCCCGCGCGTGCGTAAGCGTCTCTGCGCACTATATCCCAGCCTTTGGGCGGCAAGATACTGCGCAGATTGCTGTACCAGCATCCGTCGGGCACAAGCTCGAAATTAAGTTTATATTTTTGCATAATTACCCCATATCTGCCGCTAACGCGCCATTGTACGGCGTACCGCCTGCCGCCAGCCTTCGGTTAAGCGGCTGCGTTCGCCTTCTGCCATTAAGGGCGAAAATGTTTTATCTGAAGCAATAATATTTTCAACGTCCCGCATATCCCAATAGCCGCATGTTATGCCCGCAAGGAATGCCGCTCCCTGCGCGGTACTCTCGGCTACCCTGGGGCGGACCACCTCGCAGCAGGATATATCTGACTGGAACTGCATAAGAAAATTATTGGCGCTCGCGCCGCCGTCCACCGCAAGGCGGGCAACCTTTACGCCCGCAGCCGCCTCCATAGCGTGCAGAACGTCGTTTACCTGGTAAGCTATGCCTTCCAGCGCCGCCCTTACTATGTGCGCACGAGTTGTGCCGCGAGTAATGCCCGTTACCGTTCCCCTTGCCTCGGCGTCCCAGTAAGGCGCACCCAGCCCCGTAAACGCGGGGACTACGTACACGCCGCCGCTATCCTTTACCGTTAAAGCGAGAGCCTCGCTCTCGGCGGCAGTCTGTATAAAGCCGAGCCCGTCCCTTAGCCACTGCACCACAGCCCCGCCTATAAACACCGAACCTTCCAGCGCGTAGCTCGGTTTAGCGTCCGTTGAGGCGCAAAGCGTGGTAATCAGCCCGTTGCCGCATGCCGACGGCTTATCGCCTGCGTTCATAAGCAGAAAGCAGCCCGTGCCGTATGTGTTTTTGACGTCGCCCTTCTGTGTACAGAGCTGGCCGAATAGCGCCGCCTGCTGGTCGCCCGCGACGCCGCATACAGGTATTTCACAGCCGAAAAATTCCGCCGACACATTTCCGTACACAGCGCCGCTCGGCAATACTTTCGGCAGGGTTATGCCCTGCGGTATGCCGAAAACTGACAAAAGCTGCTTATCCCAGCACAAGTTATGTATATCGAACAGCATCGTGCGCGAGGCGTTTGTGTAATCGGTGGCGTATATCTTTCCGCCCGACAGCTTCCATAATAGATAGGTATCCACCGTACCGAAGAGCAGTTCTCCCTTTTCCAGCCCTTCGCGAGCGCCCGCCCGTAACGCTGTTCGGGTACGAGTTGCCGTACTTCGGCGTGGCTATGATAGCCTTTTCCTTCTTCGGGTTTATAGGCGAAAATATAGCAAGAATGGTAACAAAGCATATATTTGACTGCCGCCACCAGCTTTTGCCCTTTTTGTTTGCCTATGGCATCGCGCTATTAGCCATTCACATACTTTTGGGCACACCGGGCGAAATGCGCATATTCAGCAAGCGCATATTTACCAAAGAGGGGCTTAAGTATAAAATACTGTCGCACGTTACATACTTTGCAACACTTTTCGCCTTTATACTTGTAGGCGAAATAGCTGTCGGCGAATTTTACGAGGTATGCACGGGCGTGGTTTTATGGGACTATTCTGACGTGCCCCTTCATATCACTAAGTACACAAGCGTTATATCCGGGCTGCTGTACGGCGGCGGCGTTTACCTTATTATGGCTTTCGCCTTTAAGCCCATGATGAGGCTTATACAAAAGATGGGGCGCAAGGCGGCAACAATAGTAGACTGCACGCTGGGCGTTGCCATAGTGGCGGACTTTATTTTAATGGTAATTATAGTGTTTGTAACTGGCAGTGCTCCCGTATACTGGTCGATAAGTTTTTAAATTACACATTAACGCAAATTGTGCAAATTTGCTCTAAAAATTTCTCCTTTTGGTAAACGCCCGACTTTTTAAGTCGGGCGTTTATGTTTTGCTTTATTAACCTTTAAAACTGTTTAAATGGAAATACGGTTCAAGGTATTCCTTTGTGTTATAGCACATCTTTTTAAACAACTCGCCGCTGTCCTTGCGCGAAAGCCCGTCGCAGAGCGCCTGGTTGGCAAACGAAAGATAAATCTTATCCAGATTTCTCTCCTTTATACCCTCGTAACAGGTTTCTATGTTGCCGTTAGCGCGGTAAACCATATTTATAACGGCTTTAGGCAGGGGATTGGCAGCCACAGGCTTTACCTGCCCGTTAGAGAACACGCAGTTCGTCTCTACAATGCTGCCCAAAGGCAACTGGGGCATCTGCCCCATATTGGGCATATTCACGTTGGATACCACCGTTTCGAACCCCATTACCGCCTTCATAAGCTCAACCGCCTCCTCGGCGGATTTTACAACGGGGAAGGGCTTGCGGCCCTCTGCCATCTCTATAGTTTCAGCCACCCGCTCAGCCTGCTGTTTTTCGCGGTAGTCTACCGTGGTAAGGTTAAACTTCCAGGCTTTAACCGTTTCAGGGTCTTTTAAATACCAGCCGCGGGGCATAAATTCGGCAAGATGCCTGTCGCCTGCCGCCGCCAGTGCGCCGTAGCGGTTAAATAAATCCATCTTTACGTTGTTGCCATAGCAGAACGGATCGGTAAGAAAGTCGAACTGCCCGTGACCTTCCTGCTCGCAGTAGCCCTGTTCAAAGAATTTTTGCTCGAATTCGGGTATTAGCGCAAGCAGATCTATATCGCCGTAGTTGGCTTTAGTTATCCACGTAAAGTGGTTTACGCCGCAAGCATCGGTGTAAATCTTGCTGCGGTGCACGTCTATGCCCTTTATTTCCTTTAACACGCAGCACAAAAATTCCTGCGCGTGGAATACCTCGTGGCAACAGCCGAAAGCCTTGATTTCGGGGAACACGTCGTAAAGGGTTTTTACGCATATGCTCATCGGGTTGGTAAAGTTTATAACCCACGCGTCGGGGCAAATCTCCTTTATCTTTTGCGCAAAACCTTCGTAAAGGGGAACGGTGCGCATTGCCCTGAGCACGCCGCCCGGGCCTGCCGTGTCGCCCACAGACTGGTAAATGCCGTATTCCTCGGGGGCGTGGACGTCAGAACGCATCTCTTTAAACGTGGCGGGGAGAATGGATATTACCACCCAGTCCGCCCCCTCCAAGGCGTGTTCTATATCGGTATAAACCTTGTAATCAAATTTGCTGTTGGTCTTGGGGTCGGCGTTGATGTATGCGCCTATCTTAGCGTTGCGCTCTGCTGCGGGAACGTCTATATCGTACAGGGCAATCTCGCCCGAAAGCCCCTGCGCCACGGCAAGGTCAGACATAAACACCCTTGCCCACATTTTACTTCCGCCGCCTATATAGGCTATTTTTATTCTTTTCATTTAAACCTCCGTATCCGATTATTATTATAAACCCGCATACAGCAAAATGCAATAAAAAAATTTTGTCGCCGCCGTAAATTTTTAGTGAAAACCCCTTGACTTAAAGTGAACTTTAACTATTATAATATAAAAAACAGTCAGGAGGGTTTTTATGGACTACGTAACACTATACAACGGGGTAAAGATGCCACAGCTGGGCTACGGCGTTTACCAGATAGGCAAAGAGGATTGCGAAAGGTGCGTAACCGACGCCCTTAACGTAGGCTACCGCCACATAGACACGGCGCAGGCATATTATAACGAGGAAGAAGTAGGCAACGCCGTTGCAAAATCAGGCATACCCAGGAAAGAGCTTTTTATTACCTCTAAGGTGTGGATAGACAATTACGGCTACGAAAACACAAAAAAATCCGTTTACGCGTCTTTGGAAAAGCTGCAAACAGACTATATAGACCTTATGCTTTTGCACCAGCCGTTTTCTGATATCTACGGGGCATGGAGAGCGTTAGAAGATCTTTACGGCGAGGGCAAATTAAAGGCGATAGGCATTTCTAACTTTTACCCCGACAGGGTTGTGGATATATGCAGCTTTACGCGCGTAAAGCCTATGGTAAACCAGGTAGAAACCCACCCCTTTAACCAGCAGCAAGAGGCGCAAAAGTGGATGAAAAAGTACGGCGTGCAGATAGAGGCGTGGTCGCCCTTCGGCGAGGGGCGGGGCGATATGTTTACAAACCCCGTCATAGCCGCCATAGGCAAAAAGTACAACAAGACGGTTGCACAGACAATTCTCCGCTGGGAATTGCAGCGGGGCATTGTAGTTATACCAAAATCAACGCATATAGAGCGGATGAGGGAAAATTTCAACGTGTTTGACTTTACCCTCAGCGAAGAGGATATGCTTACAATGGCAAGCCTTGATAAAAACGAAAGCTCCTTCTTCTCCCACCAGAACCCCGCCACGGTAGAGTGGTTTACCCAGCTTGTAGCTTCAAGAAGAAATAAATAATGAAAACAATTATATAAAGAAAACTTGCCTTCCCCTCTCGGGGAAGGCATTAATTTTACTCTATGTCATTGTGTTGCCGCCAGTATCTCCCCTGTCATTGCGAGCAAACGTAGTTTGCGTGGCAATCTAAGTCCAATACCTTTCAGCTACCATACTACCTATTTAAGCACAAAGCCCACACTGCGGAAAGCGGTGTGGGCTTACATTAAATTTATTGGTTATTCGGCAGATATTACTTAGGCTATCAGAATAAGAGCCTTCTCATCTCTTCTTCTTTTCTTTCCTGTTTGGTCATATCTTCTTCCTTTTTAGCCTCCTGGCCTTTACTTGCATCTTCAGGCTTCTTTACGCCTCCCTTTGTGCTGGTCTGCTCCCTTAAGAAAGATTTCTTATCTTCAGACAACTTCTGGCGGTTAGGGTTGGCAGCCTGGGGCGGCTGTTCACGCATTTGCTTTTCCGTAATTTGCTGTTCGATAAGGTTTACCGTAGCCATATCACCGCGTTTACGGGCATTTTTAAGTTCCCTTTCAATGCGTTTAGCCTCTTCTCTTTCCCGTCTTTCACGCGCCTTCTGTTCTGCCTTCTCCCTGTTGAGCCTTTCTTTAAGTTCGCGGGCAGCCCTCTTTTCAGCATCCTTGCGAGCCCTTTCGGCAGCCTTATGGCGGTTTTTCTGTTCGGCGTCTATGCGCTTGAAACGCCTTTCTTCCTGTTTAAGTTCAGCCTTGAGGACGTTCTTTGTCTGCCTGTCTCTCGCGGCATTTATCCTGCTTTTATAGCCGTCTACTATGTTTTTTCTGCGGGCAGCTTCTTCCTTCTTTAAAGTTTCCTGGAAAGCCTTATGCGCCTTCTCTTCGTTCTTTTTTATGTTTTTGGTGATTTTTTCGGCAGCCTTTTTCGCACGTATATCCTGATTCCCCGCCACATGCGGTTTAATATTTCTCGCGTTGCTTATGTGGGAGATAGGAATCTGCTCTGCCTTGCAAACTTTTCCGTCCAGAGTAAAATTAGTGAACTCTACGTTTTTACCGTCCTTTATCGCGGTAAGTATGGCAATCTTCGCCTTATCCAGAGAATCGGCGTCACGTTGCTTGTCACCCGTCTTATGGTAATTCATCGGTTTGCCGTTTATACTGAAAAGATTAATATATTCCTTATATTCTGCGTTGACTTCGGGGTTGTTTATAGTGTTTTTATAGGGCATCTTGCTCGCTATAAAGGCATCGAAAGAGTCTGCCACTTTGGCAGGCGCACCATTCGGCAGATAGTCGTTAGGGGCGGACATACCCCATAAATCTGCCTGGGCGGACTGGCCAAAAATACCGAACACATAGGGTTCAGACTTTGCCCCGCCGCTCTTTTTACTCAGATAAACAGGGTTCTCCGTCGTAAGAAGTTCAGGTCTTCTGTCGTCATACTTTACATCCAGCCCGTGCTGCACATCGGCGAGCATCGCGCGAAGGTCGTTTTCCGCACTCGTTAAGCCCTCGCGGCGGTAGTCGAAGACAACGGTGGTCATCGCGTGGGCAATCATTTCCTTATCGAAAAAGTAAGGCAATTTGTTGCTCCCCGCAAGGAAGTTATCCATATCGTCTAACACGTCTTCCCTGTAAAGGGTATTCTGAACTTTTTGATCGTATTTTATTCCCCTTAAAGCGCTTATAATATGGTTAGGGAAATTATCCATAAACGACCGTTCCACGCTGCTGTTTAAATTTATACCGCGCTCACGCATAATCGCTAAAGCGTCGTAAGCTATCCTATATACGGCATCTGTGAATTTGGGATTTTCTGTAAGTACTTCTTCTCCGGGCATAATAAACCTCCTGCAATATGCAAATTACACTTGATTTTACGAAAAACAAAGCCGTCCGTTACGTTTTTGAATAAATTTTAAACATTCAGCTATCATACTACCGCTTTAATAGCTTTCCCACTTGCTGCTCTGTCAGCAGCCTCTGCCGCCACCGCCGCCGAAGCCGCCTCCACCGAAGCCTCCGCCAAAACCGCCGCCGAAGCCGCCTCCTCTGCCCGAGGGCGAGCTGCTTGGACGGGATACCATATTGCGGGCAAGCCCTGTATTTAGCGACCTGAACATGGTATGCCATACAAAGCAGTCAAAGGCGAAGTCAAGCGAACTGTACCTTGCGTAAGAAGGCGGCTGCAAGTTGAGCCCGCTGAATTTTTCCGTCCACGCGTCGGTTACGCCCAGCACCTGCGCGTAAGGCAATATATGGTAGTAAAGCTCGGGATCTTCCTTTAACATAAACTCTATCCTGTCCCTTTCGGTAAACAGTATAAACTGCTTGAAGCCGAGGATATGCCCGAGTTTTTTGCTGTATTCCTCTTTGCGGACAAGGAACGTTGAACACAAGACGCCCAGTGCCGAGGCAATAGCGCCTGCCAGAAATACGGTAACTTTGCCGAATGCCGCGCAGGGAATAAACATACTTACCGCCGTGATTGCGATACCTGCCAGCACGGCAACAGCTATAAGGGCTATTTTAGAGGACATTTTCCATTTGTACCATCTTTGCCTTACCACACAGCCAGCCGCCGACGAAAGCACGTAGCATATGGCGCACACAAACAGCATAAGCGGGTAATTATACCCGCTGTAAACGGTAAGACCGGGGTACAAAAAGATAAACCCGCCAAGTAAAAGGGCGGCAAGTATGGCAAAAACAGCTACAAAAATTTTACTTTTACCGTTATAGAAAGTACCCTTTGTCTGTTCGTTTACCTGCTGCCTGGCGGTCTCTGCCGTTTTATAGAACCTGTTATTAAGCGAAGACACGCTTACCGCGTTCCTGCCGTCCCCGAACAACCCGATGTAGATTGTCATTATATGGGCAGGCAGTTTGCCGTGAATATTCTTGTTCGTCTGGTAAAGGACGGGGTCTTTTTCGTCCGATAAATCTATGGTAAGAAAGCCCTTGTCGGCAAGGTAGAAAATCGCCGAACCTAAATCCTCGTCGTCCACCTTGTTATCTATAAGTTTGCCCATCATAAGGGGATCTGTCTCTTCTGGCGCTTCAAGGTTTACCGTAACCGTCATTATCGGCTCGCGGAACATAAGAAGTTTTACTATCACGGCGAGCACAATAAGGGCAATGCCTATCAAAAGAATATACAATATACTCAGGTCAAAGGACGTGGAAAGTACCCCTTCGGCAAAACTTAAATCAAGCGTTATGCCCGAATAAGCGGGCAACGTATCCGCAGTAACGGTTATGGTATTGCCCTGCAACGATGCTGCGGCGTAGCTGTTGAGCGTTGTGCCGCTTGCACCCGAATAGACGTTGTAGCCCTGCAAACCGTCGGGGAGCGTTACAGTAACCTTTACGTTTTCCATATCGGAAGACCAGCCGTAACCTATAACGTCTAACGGCAGATAGCCTTCTTCTGACAGGGCGGGCACTGCCATGGTATAATTTATCGTGTAAGTCCTTGTCTGGTGCTGCACGTTGCCAGCCCCGCGAAGGTATAGCGACAGGTACAATATATCATCGTCCTGCGTGTAGGGCGAAAAGTCGTCGCTGTCGCAGTACGCCTGTATATCGTAGTATCTTATTCCGCTTTCAAGCGGGAAGTCCCGTATAATGCCGTGGGAAGAATAGCCCGTAAAGTAAACGGTGATAACCTCTGAAACAGCGATAGTGCGGTCCTCTGCCACGGTCATATCCACGTTGTAACTTTTTACCTCGTAAGAGTATGCAGAACTTTCTGCCCGCGCTGAAGAATTTGTAAAACACGGCAACACGAAAAGAGCGATTACAAGGATTGCGACAACAGCCAATAAATATTTTGTTCTCTTTTTTAAAGCCATATCCTCTACCTTTTAAAATACCCGCTGCACACTTTGCAGGCAGCGGGTATTTTTATATCAGAATTTAACCTGGGGATTTGCACGTTCTTCCGAACTGTCAAGCTCGAAGTAACTGCGTTTTTCCAGCCCTATTCTCTTTGCGACTATGTTAGAAGGGAAAACGTCTATCTTTGTGTTAAGCTCCTTGACCGTTCCGTTATAATAACGGCGGGCGGAAGCTATCTCGTTTTCGATTGCCTTAAGCTGGTTTTGCAAATCTATAAAATTAGTGTTTGCCTTTAATTCGGGGTATGCCTCTTTTAAGGCAAAGAGCGATTTAAGCGTTCCGCTCAAGGCGTTTTCTGCGGCAATCTTGTCTTCTCCCGTTGCCGTGACCGCCGCGTTACGCGCCGCGATAACCGCCTCTAACGTGCCGCTCTCGTGCTTTGCGTAGCCCTTTACCGTCTCTACAAGGTTGGGTACAAGGTCGTAACGCTTTTTAAGCTGTACGTCTATGGTAGACCATCCTTCTTCCACCAGGTTTTTAAGCCGCTGTAATTTGTTGTAAAGCGATACGTACCATACGGCAAGTATAAGCACAAGAACAACAACTATAACAGCAACAACTATGCCGATTATAACGCCCGTTGTCATTAATTTTTCCTCCGATTTTATTTCTCTTTTTATTATATATGGTCAAATTATATATGTCAATACCTGAATTTTCATTTTTTTGTAAATTTAAGGCGGCAAAAATTTTTTGCCGCCTTAAATTACAGACTGTCTACAGCCCTTTTTAATTTGTTTAAAGCCAATTCCAGCACTCTTCTGGGGCAGGCAACGTTTATACGTTCGTACCCTTCACCCGCCTTGCCGAATATAGCGCCGCTGTCCAGCCACAGCCCCGCCCTGTTTACTATTAAATCGTTAAGGCGGCTTTCCCCGAGCCCGAGGGGATTAAAGTCCAGCCACAATAGGTATGTGCCCTGAGGGGGTGTGAAGCCGATCTGTGGCAGTTCGCTTTTAATAAAAGCGGCAGTAAAATTTATATTGCCGCGAACGTATTCCAGCATTGCCGTATACCAGTCACCGCCGTAACGGTAAGCCGCCTCGCACGCGGTAAGACCGAGCGTATTAAGCTGGCTGTACCCCGTTGCCGCCACCGCCCTTTTAAACGCCGTGCGCAGCCTTTTATCTGCTATAAAGATATTTGAAACCTGCAGCCCCGCGAGGTTAAAGGTCTTCGCGGGCGAAGTACACGTTACTGTGATATCTTTAAACCTTTCGTCCAGAGCGGCAAAAACGCAATGCCTGCCCTGAAAGACGAAGTCGGAATGTATTTCGTCGCTCACCACGATAACTCCGTGGTTCAGGCATATCTGCCCTGCTTTTTTAAGTTCTTCCGCCGTCCATACCCTGCCCACGGGATTGTGCGGGCTGCAAAGCAGAAACAATTTAACATTGTTTTCGGTTATCTTTTTTTCAAAGTCATCAAAATCTATTATGTAGCCGCCCTCCCCTTTTACAAGGTCGCTGGAGACTGCCTTTCTGCCGTTATCTTCTATCACCTCTTTAAAGGGGTAATACACGGGCTGTTGTATAAGCACGCTGTCGCCCCTGTTGGTAAAGGCTCGCACGGCGGCGGCAAGGGCAAACACCACGCCGGGGGTTTTTACAAGCCAGTTTTCTTCTGCCTGCCACCCGTGCCGCGTATACAGCCAGCCTGCCACGGCATCAAAGTAACTTTCGCCTGGTTCGGTATAGCCGAATATACCGTGCCTCACCCGTTCTTCTACTGCGTCTAAAATGCAGCTCGAGGTAGCAAAGTCCATATCGGCAACCCACAGCGGCAATATATTTTCAGGATATCCCCGCCTTTTAGCGCAGTCGTATTTAAGGCTGCAAGTACCCCGCCTTTCGACCACCCTGTCAAAGTCAAGATTTCTCTCTTCCATAATAAACCCTTAATAATTATAGCTGTCTATCGCCTGTTTTAAATCGGCTATTAAATCCTCGGCTTCCTCTATCCCTGCCGAAAGGCGCAGCACCCTGTCGGTTATGCCGTTCTTTATGCGCAATTCTTCGGGCACGTCGGCGTGCGTCTGCGTGAACGGGTAGGTTAAAAGCGTCTCTACCCCGCCAAGGCTCTCGGCAAAGCGTATAACTTTCACCGATTTTAATATGTGAAGGGCAAGCGCCTTACTCTCAACTTCAAAGGTTATCATAGCGCCAAAGCCGCGTGCCTGCCTTTTGGTAATTTCGTAGCCCCTGCTGCCCTCTATGCCGCAATAGTATACCTTTACCACTCTTTCGCAGCTCTGCAAAAATTGCACTATGGCAATGGCGTTTTTCTGCGATTTTTCCATACGTACGGGCAGGGTTTTTATGCCCCTTAATATCAGCCAGCTGTCGAACGGGGCAAGCCCCGAACCCACCGTTTTGATAATAAAGCGGAGTTTTTCAGAAAGCTCCGCGTTGTTTACCACCAGAAAGCCTGCCAGCGCGTCGTTGTGCCCGCCCAAAAACTTAGTGCCGCTGTGTACCACCACGTCTGCCCCCAGCGAAAGAGGATTCTGGAAATACGGCGACAGAAAGGTGTTATCCACTATAAGCAGAATACCGCGCGGCTTGGTAATTTTTGCGAGGGCGGCTATGTCTATTACGTTCATCATGGGGTTTGTGGGCGTCTCTATGTAAACGGCTTTGGTATTCGGGGCAATTAACGCGGCAATATCCTGCGACGAACAGTCCGCCCGCGTAATCGTTACGCCGTTTTTGACAGTTATATTATCGAACAGCCTTACGCTTCCACCATAAAGGTCGCAGTCGGTTATAATGTTGTCACCGGGGGAAAAGAGCTCCATCAACGCCGTTATAGCCGCCATTCCGCTTGAAAAGGCAAGCGCATCCAAGCCGCCTTCAAGGCAGGCAACCACGCTTTCAAGCTGTTCGCGCGTGGGGTTTTGCAGGCGGGAATAGTCGTAACCCGTGCTTTTGCCTGCCTCTGGGTGGGCAAAAGTTGCCGTCTGGTAAATGGGCATGCTCACCGCTCCCGTGTTGTCGCCTGAAAATCTTTTTCCGTTTCCGTGGATACATTTTGTAGAAAATTGCATTTTTTCCTCCCCTGGCTGAGCTGTCGCCATAAAATAAAGGTTGATTTTTTTAATTTACTGTGTTATTATAGGTTTAATAAGTTTTGGCGGTAAAAAAATGAAAATTTCCACCCGTGGCCGCTATTCCCTGCGCATGATGGCAGACCTTGCACAGCATTACAGCGAGGGATATATAGCGTTGAAAGATATTTCGGCAAGGCAGAATATCTCTAAAAAATATCTTGAACAGATTATCCCCTTTTTGAACCGTAGCGGGCTTTTAATAACAAACCGCGGGCATATGGGCGGCTATAAACTTGCCAGAGAGCCCAAGGATATAACCGTGAAAGAGGTTATAGAGAGCGCCGAAGGCAGCCTTGCGCCCGTAAGCTGTATGGAGAACGAGCCCAACGAATGTCCGCGATGCGCGGAATGCCTTACCCTGCCCGTATACACGGGGCTTTACAAAGTTGTAAACGACTACCTTTCGGGCATAACTTTGCAGGATATAATATCCGGGGGCAATTCCGCCGACAACTACTGCATTTAAAGCTCTTTATTGCCTTTAAATCTCTGGAATATAGCGTTTTGCAGTTCGCATATCTTTCGGGCGTAAGTTAAGAACTCCTCGCCGTCGGGCGTAATTCTTATGCCTTTATTAGTCCGTATAAATATCTCGGTGCAAATTTCCCGCTCCAGGTCGCGTATTGCACCCGACAACGCCGGCTGTGAAATGTAAAGCTCGGCAGCCGCCTTGTTTATAGACTTAGTTTCAGCTATCTTAACGGCATAAGCCATCTGTTGCAACGTCACTTTAAATACCTTGCGCGGTACTCGGCATTGACCTCTGATATCTCGCGCTTGCCGTCGATGTAGTCCTGATACATATCAAAAACACTGCCTCCGCCTAACGCGCATGCAGAACAGTTTTCGCATCCGCCGCCACAGTCAAGGGAACGGCGGATTATCTCTTCCCGCTCCTCTTTAGTGGTATCTTTAATCAATATACTTTTCATAATCTTTTAAAACCTACTATTTTAATAGATTTACTATATTATAACTGTTATAAGGAGATATGTCAACAGAATTTTAATAATTTGGCAAAAAGAAAAAGCCTGCGTGCAACAAAATCTGCGCGTAGGCTTAAATAGTATTTTATTTATATTTTAAGCAGGTAATCGCTCATTTCGGCAAAATTGCCGTGGGGATATGCCGAAATATCCTCGTTCTTTCTGTTTATAATGCAGTCGGTTACAAGATACACTTTCAAGCCGAGCGTGCGGGCTACCATATCTTCGGTAACGTCGTTGCCTGCCATAATGCAGTCCTGCGGGTTGCACCCTGCCGACGCCATAATCTCGCGGTAATAGTCGGGGTTGGGCTTGCAGTAACGGGAATTTTCGTAAGAGGTTATGTAATCAAAGTCGCTTACGTCCAGCCCCGCCCAGCCCATACGGGCACGGTGGGCGGCAAGCGGAAACACGGGGTTAGAGGCAAGTATAACCTTGCATCCCTGGGCCTTAAGCCCCTTTACAAGACTGTTTGCCTGCGGGGTATATCCGCAGCAAGACTTTAAATTATTGAAATCGGTGAGGTAAAACTCCTCGAAAAAACCTATCTCGTTGTAAACCTTTTCGCCGAAGGTCTGGGCAAAAGTCTGCCAGAACGCCTGCTCGTTGGTGCGAGAGCCGTCGTTATTTATCATCGCCATAGTACCGCCCATCACGGCGTTTACCAGTTGCTTTGGGTCGTAGCCGTAGGGAACGAAATACGCGGCGAGCCTGCCGAAATATTCCTTTGTGAATTTATCCTGGTCCATGGGGAGAAGCGTCCCGTCCAGGTCAAACAATACCGTCTTCATAGTTGCTTTTTTACTCCTGACAAGTCACATCTGAACATAGTCAACTATTATTATACATAAAAATTTACGTCAAGTCAAAAGTTTTGTGTAAACAGGGTGTCACAGGAATGTATAATTACGTTTTGACATAATTACGATGGTAAGGCATTGCAACAAACGTTGTACGACAGCCGAGCTCTTAAGGTAGGAGATCTTTCGGCTACACTACACGTTGTTCCGTTCCGTTTTGCGCCCATTTATCTGAAATTTTTTTCAATAAGGTGCGCAAAGTTTCGCTTCGCTCACGCAAGATGACATGGGCTGTGCCCATGTAAACCCCTTCGCCACTTCGTGGCCCTCTTCCCCTCTCAGGGGACGCAAGGGCTGTCATTGCGAGCAAACATAGTTTGCGTGGCAATCTAAGCTAAATAACTTTCAGCTATCGTACCACCGCTTTAATAACTTTCCATTCAAAGGATATAACCGCAGTTTTACAAAGATATAAGCAAAATATATAAACGAAACAACAGTTTATACGCTTGATTATTCCCGCCGCTTGTTGTATAATATTTGTAATATTTACTTTTAAGGCAAAAATTGCCTTATAGACAGGAGCGTTTTATGAAAAAAATAGCTAAGATATTTGTTCCCCTGCTTGCGGCGTTCTGTCTGTTTACCGCTGTTGCGGCACTTGCGGCTTGCGGCGGAGACGACAATACCTCTAAATATGCCGCCGAAGACGACGATACAAACTGGGATTACACAACTTACGTTGTATACCTTCTCTACCCCGACGGCTCGCCCGTGGCTGACGTAGACGTACAGATTTGCAGCGGCACTAACTGCATTAACGGCGAAACCAACGAAGACGGCAGGGCAAGCATTACTTTCCCCTCTTCCCAGCAGGGCGAAACGGTATATATGCACTTCCCCGATGTTATAGTAGGCATCGACGCAACACCCTACAGCGGCCCTGACGGCTATACCCTCCCCGCAGGCAGCTCTGCATACGCAGGCTACGACCACGTATGGTATTTGACGCAAAAGGTTACCACCCTTACGTTTGTAGCCGCATAACTGAAATTAACAAAATTTACCCCCGACAGTATTATCGGGGGTTTTGTTTGCCTTGGTATCAGCCGTTCAAGATTGATTTTATTTCGGACTCAAGCGTTGCTTTATCTATCTTGCTTGCATAGCGTGCCGTTATAACGCCGTCGCTGTTTAAAATTACCGTCATAGGGTAAGCGTTTGTGCCCTGCATAGCGGTGTAGACAGATTGCTCGCCGCTGTTATCCAGCGTGAAACTTACGTTGTCGTACGCCCAGAAATCCCAGCCCATATATTTTTCGTCTGCCACGTACGTTTCCAGCAGGTCTACCGAGCCTGTAGATACGGTGCTCGAGTGAATAACCACAAGCGAAACCTCGTCGGAATACTCCTCCGCCACCTCGCCGAACTCGGGAAGTTCTTCCTGGCATGGCTGGCAGCCTATGTACCAGAAGTTTAGAATTACTATCTTTCCGTCATCCAGATCGTCTTGCAGCGTGTAGGTTTCGTCCTCCTCGCCGAAGTACTTTTTCAATGTAAAGCTGGAGACGGTGTCGCCCACCTCGTAACTTACCTCTGCCACCGCCTCTTCGGCGATAACGTTGTAGTAAATAAGGGCTGCCGCAAGAATTAGAAGGGCAAGCGCCCAGGCGCATATTTCAAGCACCTTGTTGCGCTTTTTCTGGTAGGCAAGCGTGCCATGGTAAGCCTTTCTCGCCGCACGCATTTCGCCCTTTGAGGGCTGTTTTACGCCCTCGCCGATGGGTACTTCCACCGTCTTTTCCTGCTCCTCTTCGGGCTGGGCAATCTCGCCGTCGAACAGGGAAAGCTGAACGTTGCCGTCCTCTCCGCTTTCGCAAACTACGGGTTCAGGGTTTTCTGCAGGCTCTTGCCCGCGTACAACCTTTCGTATTTTAAGGGCAAACGAACCGCCGAAGCGCTGTATATAAATCAACGCGGGGTTTGCGCCTGAACTGTACTCCACATATTTAAGGGCGTTTTCCCGTCTGTTAAACAGTTTAGTTTCGCCGCCTGCCTGTTTTACCAGCCAGCCCTTCCTTTTACGGAATATGTAATATATTTTATAGCAGTCAAGGCTTTCAGGAACGGAAGAAGGTTCTTCCTTTATCTCCTCAGTTGTCTTCGTCTGTTCCTGCACGTCTGCCTGTACGGTGCTGCCTGCGCCTGCAGCGGCATACCCCTGGGCATTTATGCCGATAGTGCCGCCGTTGCCCGTTCCGCTCGCGAGAATGGCGCTTAAAGCCACCTTTTCGCCCGCGGCGCTCTCGCCGCCTTCTTCTATGGCGTTGGGGTGAAGAAATATCTTGCTGCCCTTCCACGAAATAGCTTTCGTGGGGCATACGTTCAAGCAGTCGCCGCAATTTATGCACTCGTGGTCGCCCACGTGCCTTATATCCATTTTACACGTCTGTATGCACAGTCCGCAGTCCACGCACTTCTGCTTATCTAACTTTATGCCCAGCATCGCCACGCGGCAGAAAAAGCTGTATATCGCACCGAGGGGGCACAGAAAGCGGCAGAACATTCTGTAAATAAATATACTGCCCACGACAATAAGCACCAGCACGCAGAACTTCCACGTAAACAACGGGCCTAACATGGAGAAGAAATCTTCGCCGTTTTTGGAATTTGCAAGCAGGGATACCGAGCCGAGGAGCGTTCCCGACGGGCAAATATATTTGCAGAAAGCGGGTATCGCGCTGTTAATCCCCGCGTATGCGAGGGGTATAAGTATTACCATTACGGCAAGCACCACGTATTTAAAATAGGACAGTACCCGCGTTACCTTGCTCTTTTTCAGCTTGGGAGATTTAATTTTATACAGTAAATCCTGCAAAAGCCCTATGGGGCACAGAAAGCCGCAGATAGTTCTGCCGAGCAACAGCCCGAACAATATCAGTATGCCGAACACATAATACGGGGCTTTTGTGTTAGAGGCGGCAAGGGCATTCTGCAACGCGCCAAGGGGGCAAGCGCCCACCGCCCCGGGGCAGGAATAACAGTTGAGCCCGGGCACGCACATATACTTTGATTTGCCCGTGTATATAGAACCCGAGACAAACCCCTTTATATTGGCGTTGTACAGCAGGGCTGCATAAACCTGTATGAGTCTTCTTTTAGTGGGCTTGTGCCTTATGAACCAATCTTTTACCTTTCCGAAAAACACTTTCATATCAACCCAGCCCTATACATTCAGTGCATATATTCACGGCCTTTAAAAGCACGTCGCCTGCGCCGTCGTTCATTATGCCGAGCATTACAAGCAGCACGCCTGCAATAAACAGCACCGTACGCGCCATCCATATATAAGTATCGCTCTGCACGGCGGCAACCGCCGTGTAATAAAGCTTTCTTATGCCCTTGCTTTCCTGCTTTTTGCCGAGGGCAACCAGTTTTTTTACATGCGGGAGCTCTTTTTTAGCGCCCCAGCCCTGATATATAACAGCGCCTATGCACAGCGCGAAAGAGCATACCACAAAGGGGCAGATGCGTATTATGGCCGTCTTTACGTCCTGCGTTACGTTATCACCCCTGAAGTGGCTGAAATCGAGCATATACGCAAGCCCCACGGCGGCAAAAACCAGGCAGCCGACTGCGGCAACGCACCATACTATCTTTATAAAACGTTCGTACTTTGCCACCGCGGCGGCGTCTTCCAAAAGGTCGCCTTCGGCTTTTACGGGCATCTTCTTTTTAAGGCGGTAAAGCGAATACCTTACGTCCTGCCCGTACTTCTTTTTACCCTTGGGGGGGAACACCTCCCAAAGCACAAGGCCTATCAAAACCATGGCTATCCATACCCACACGGGAATGGCAATTTCGCTAAGGTGCTCGCCGACTACGGCACGGGTAAATGTACCCCCGCCGCTGCCGAAGTAAATATCGCACACCTCGTAAATAAAAAGGGCGGCAACAAAAATCGTCAAAAGACTGAATATTATGTTGTAAATAAGGCGTATTATCCGCCCTGTTTTTTCAGCCATATGTCACCCTCCGAATAAAAATCTGTAATAAAATTATTATATCAACAGCCGCCCGAATAGTCAAGAATTTTATTATAGCTGGTTTATATAACGGGTTTATTAAGTAACGGGCTGGCAAGCTGAGCCCTATTTTGCTTGACCTTTTTTTATAAAAACTTTATTATGTATACAAGAACGTTAAAGGTACTAAAGATATGGAAAAATCCGTTTACAAAAAGTATACCGATATACTGAAGGCTGAGCTTGTGCCTGCTATGGGCTGTACAGAACCTATCGCCGTAGCATATGCGGCGGCACTGGCAAGGGCAACGCTGGGCGCTGTCCCGCAAAAGGTTACGGTATGCGTAAGCGGTAATATTTTAAAGAACGTAAAGAGCGTTATAGTGCCCAATACGGGCGGCATGCGCGGCGTGGTCTGCGCAGCGGCGGCAGGCATTGTGGCTGGCGACGAGACAAAGCGGCTGCAGGTGCTCTCTTCAGTAAAAGAAGATCAGTTCGCTAAGATTGAAGACTACATAGAAAACACGGCTTTCTCCGTGGAAAAATCCCGTTCGGGCTGTATATTCGACATAGGCATAACCGTTTACGCAGACGGTCACAGCGCCTACGTGCGGATAGCCGAGCGCCACACAAACGTCGTTCACGTGGAAAAAGACGGCAAGGTTGCCGTGGATAAAAACGCCAAAGACGGCGACGAAAAAAAACAGGAAATGTCGGTACGGGAAATTATAGATTACGCCGACAACGTGGAGCTTTCTGAAATAGAGGACGTTTTAACCCGCCAGATAGAGTACAATTCGGCAATATCCGCCGAAGGGCTTAAAAATGACTACGGCGCGAGGGTGGGCAAAATACTCACCGCGAGTTTCGGCGACAGCGTGCAGACAAGAGCCAAAGCTGCTGCGGCGGCGGGGAGCGACGCGAGAATGAACGGCTGTTCCCTGCCCGTTGTTATAGTATCGGGGAGCGGTAACCAGGGGATAACGGCGTCTATGCCCGTCATAGTGTACGCCGAACACCTTAAAAGCTCACGCGAACAGCTTTTAAGGGCTTTAGCTGTATCTGACCTTGTTACGGTACATTTAAAATCGGATATAGGCAGCCTTTCGGCTTACTGCGGGGCGGTGAGCGCTGGGTGCGGGGCGGCGGCAGGCATATGCTACCTGCACGGCGGCAGATACGACGAGATAGCCCATACCCTTGTAAACGCCCTCGCCATAGATTCGGGCGTAATATGCGACGGCGCTAAATCGAGCTGCGCGGCAAAGATAGCCTCTGCCGTGGAGGCGGGATTGCTCGGTTTTGAAATGTACCGCAGCGGCAGCCAGTTCTACGGGGGCGACGGCATACTTGAAAAGGGTGTGGAAAATACCATACACAACGTGGGCGACCTTGCCCGAGTGGGCATGCGCGAGACAGACGAAGAAATAATTAAAATAATGATAAAAAATATATGACGCACAAAAACAGCTCTGCTTAAACCAAGCAGAGCTGTTTATTTAACCTAACCATAAATACGCCAGAAGCATCATCAAAAGTCCCACGATTATTATTATACAAAACATGGGGGCAAACGCCGCGAATGCCGCGCGTATCATTTTGCGCTGTTCTCTTTTGCTTACTTTCGGACCTGTATCCTTGCCCTTCTTTTTATTTGGGTTATACCCGCGCATACCGTCTACGTTCATATCGGCGAACGAGGTTTCGGTATCCAGATCGTCTTTACGCTTGTTGCGCATGCTTAGCTTCCTTTTTTGCCTGGGCGGCAGCCTGCGCCGCGGCGGCAAGCTCGTCCTCTTCCCTCGCCTTCTCTGCGTAAGCCGCGTTTTCTGCCTCGGTATTATAAAGGTGGCAGGCGCAGAAGTGCCCTTCCTCTACCTCTCTATATTCGGGGGCGAACCGCGAGCATACTTCCATACAGCTTTCGCACCTTGTATGGAACTTGCAGCCCTTGGGGGGATTTACGGGCGAAGGGATATCGCCCTTTAAGATAATTCTGTTCATCTTTACGTGCGGGTTGGGCACGGGAACGGCAGAGAACAGAGCCTTGGTGTAAGGATGCAGCGTATTTTCGAAAATTCTCTCTTTAGAGCCGTATTCTACCATACTGCCGAGGTACATTACGCCCACATCGTCAGAGATATGTTTTACTACCGACAGATCGTGCGAAATGAACACATAGGTAAGCCCTAACTCGGTCTGCAGGTCTTTAAGCATATTTATTATCTGCGCCTGGATAGATACGTCCAGCGCCGAAACGGGCTCGTCGCAGATAACCAGTTCGGGCTTTAACGCCAGTGCGCGCGCAATACATATACGCTGCCTTTGCCCGCCCGAGAACTCGTGGGGATATCTGCTGAAGTAATGCGACTGCAGCCCGCACATCTTCATTATTTCTAAAACGTAATCCTGGTAATTTTCCTTGGTGCATAGTTTGTGGTGCAGCGCCGCCTCGCCTATTATAGCGCCCACGGTAAGCCTGGGCGAAAGGCTGGCGTAAGGGTCCTGGAAAATCATCTGCATATTGGGGCGGAGCTTGTTGAATTCCCCGTCACTCAGGGCAGAAATCTTTTGCCCCTTGAACCACACGTCGCCGCCGGTAACGTCGTACAGGCGGATTATAGTCCTGCCCATTGTAGTTTTGCCGCATCCGCTTTCGCCTACTATGCCAAGCGTTTTGCCCTTTTGTATCTTGAACGAAACGCCGTCTACCGCCTTTAAAAAAGAGGTAGGCTTGCCGAGCAGGGTTTTATCGGTGACGAAATATTTTTTAAGATTTACAACCTCTAACAAGGGGTCGGTATCGGGGTTATAGGGGCGGGTTTCGAACGTCTGTCCCCTCAGGGTATGTATAATTTTACCCTTTGCAGCGCCTTCATTAACTACCGTTTCTTCCGTTTCTGATACCGCCGTGTTGTCTTCGGGCATAAGCCCGCTGGTTTTTTCGGGAGATTCAGCCATTGTCTTTCTCCTTAGCGCTGTACTTTTGCGCCATCTCTTTATAAAGATAGCACGAAACACTGTGCGTGTCGCTTACTTTTATAAGTTCGGGATATTCGCCCGCACATTCCTCTTTGCACATTTCGCATCTGTCGCGGAAGTAGCAATAGTTGGGCATGTCTATGGGGTTGGGCACAAAGCCGGGTATGCAGTACAGCTTGTCCACCTCGTCGTTTACGGTGGGTTTGCTCTTTTGCAGGCCTATGGTATAGGGGTGAAGCGGGCGGTCGTAAATATCTTCCGCAGTGCCCATCTCTATAATTTTACCCGCGTACATAACTACCACGTAGTCTGCCATCTCGGCGACAACGCCCAGATCGTGGGTAATCAGCATTATGCTGCCGTTAATCTTGCCCTTTATCTCCCTTAACAGGTCGAGTATCTGCGCCTGTATGGTAACGTCGAGCGCGGTAGTCGGCTCGTCCGCCACGATAAGTTTGGGGTTGCATAAAAGCGCCATGGCTATCATAACCCTCTGGCGCATACCGCCAGAAAGCTCGTGGGGGTATTTTTTGTACACACCCTCGGGGTCGGCTATGCCTACAAGGTTAAGCATCTCTATGCTGCGTTCCTTTACCCTTTGCTTGGAGATGCCCTCTATATGCAGCCTGCCTACCTCGTCGAGCTGGTTGCCAATGGTAAACACGGGGTTTAAAGAGGTCATAGGCTCTTGGAAAATCATAGAAATTTCCCTGCCGCGGATAGAACGCATTATTTCGGTGGGCATCTTGGCGATATCCACTACCTTTGTTTCCATCTCGTAAAGGTTGCCGCCGAGCTCGTTTTTCTTAATAATGGGCTTGCCCTTTTCGTTAAGTTTAGGCTTTTCCACGCCGTCTACCACTTCCGTTTCGTAGACGGGTATTTTATTGCCGTGGCTGTCCCTTTTGAACATATTCGAACGGAAACGTATGCTGCCGCTTACAATCTGCCCGCTGGGCGCTTGCACAAGCTGCATAAGCGAAAGGGAAGTAACGCTTTTGCCGCAACCGCTTTCGCCCACGACGCCCACGGTAGAGCCTGCGGGGATATTAAAGGTAACGCCGTTTACCGCCTTTACAGTACCCGTATCGGTAAAGAAATATGTATGCAGATCTTCAAACTCCACGATGTTGTTTTCGTCCTTCATTTCGGTGACGTATTCGCTTTCGTGTGCCTTGCGCTTTTTGTACTTTTCAAACTTGCGCATCTGCCTGGAATTTTCTTTGGCGATATTCCTTGATTCCTTGCCCGATATATAGTGCTGTTTATTTTCCTGTTTCAGATTATCAGCCATATTTTACCTCTTCATTTTGGGATCGAAGGCGTCTCTTAAACCGTCGCCGACAAAGTTAAACGCGAGAACCGCCAGCGTTATACATACGCCTGCACCCAGCCAGAAGTTGGGATAGTACTGCAGGTACGTAAGGTCAGAAGCCGACTGGATCATCGTGCCCCACGTAGCCGTGCCGAGCGGCGCACCTAAGTTGAGGTAACCCAAAGTCGCCTCCATAAGAATTGCGCTGCCCAGTCCCAGAGTCATCGAAACGATAAGCTGGGGCACTACGTTAGGCATAAGATGCTTGAAGATTTTTGAACCTGTGGACAGACCCGAGCATTTTGCCGCAAGCATAAAGTCTTGCTCGCGCAGCGACAGGATCTGCCCTCGGACCAGTCTGGCGACGCCTCCCCAGCTCATAAAAGAGAGGATTAGCATCATGTAATATAGTTTACTTATTGAGTTTATATCGTTAAATATAACCGACAGTATAAGCAGTATAGGCAGCGACGGTATACAAGCCAGCACGTCGACAATACGCATTATAAGGTTATCTACCCAGCCGCCGAAGAATCCCGCGAGGCCGCCCATAACTATGCCTATCGCCGCCTCTATCAAGACGACTACAAAGCCTATGGTAAGCGACACCCTGCCGCCGTACATAAGGCGGGTGAATATATCGTAACCGTGGGAGTCCGTGCCCATCCAGTGCTGCCAGCTTATGCCGCCGTTGGCGTTTACCGTGGGATAGAACAGCGAAACGACGTAAGCCGTGTACGTTTCGCCGTCTTCGCCCTCGTAATTTACAGCCGTAATGGTAACTTCGGGTTCTATGTTGTCGGGGTTAGTGTCTACCTCTTTTTCGCCCCAGGGGGAGAGAAGCGGGCCTACAAAGCTGAATAAAAAGAGCGCTATCAATATAACCAGCCCGATTACAGACAGCTTGGAGCGGAAAAACCGTTTTGCTACAGTACGCCCCGGGGAAAGCACTTTTACCCTGTCGCGCAGGTTTTCGCCGTGCAGATTGTCGTTAAAGTTGCCCGAGCCGTCAGTACTTTCTTCAGGCTGCTGAATGGGGGAATTTAATACTTTTTCTTCCATATGTCACCTTTACTTCGTCAGTTTTACCCTCGGGTCTACAAGCGCGTACGCTATATCTGAAAGCAGTATGCCTATTACCGTAAGAACGGCTATAAACATATTGTAGCCCATTATAAAGGGTATATCACCGGCTACAAGCGCCTGATACGCGGTGTTACCAATGCCCGGCAAGTTGAATACCGTTTCGGTAATCATCGCGCCGCCGAAAAGACCTGGCAGAGTGCCCGCAAGCATTGTAACGAGGGGAATTGCCGTGTTGCGGAAAACGTGCTTGTACACTACCTTTCCTTCTGAAAGGCCCTTTGCGCGGGCGGTACGTATGTAGTCTGCCGTGAGCACCTCTAACGTGTTGGTACGCATATACCTTATGGTAGAGCCAACGTTTAAAACGACTAACACTATCATAGGCAGCACAAGATGCCACAGCATATTGCCGAACGTCTCTATCCAGCTTGCGTCAGAAGCGAGGTTAGCCGAATACAGCTTGCCTGTTTCGAACCAGCCCAGATCGAGGGCAAACCACTTTATAAGCAGGTTGCCGAGGAAGAACGACGGGAAGGAAATACCTATCATAACCAGAACGGTTACGGTATAGTCCAGCTTGCCGTACTGGTTGCAAGCGCACTTTATGCCAAGGGGAATGGCTATTATAAGTTCTATGATAAGCGAAACAAAGGAAATACCGAAAGATACGCCCATGTTCTGGAATATCATATCGCCTACGTCGCGCCCCGAAGTCCAGCTTACGCCGAGATCGCCCTGCAAAAGATTACCCAGCCAGCCGAAGTAGCCCGATATAACGCCCCAGAATGTTGCGCCGTCAGGTTCGAGCCCGTACAGCTCGTACATACGGTAAAGTTCGTCTTCGGTCATTGCGCCGCTTTGCACAAGCCCGTTGAACTTGGTCTGGATAATATCTATAGGCATGCACCTTATAAGGGCATACAGTATTACTGAAACGCCCAATAAGATGAACACCGCAAGCAGAAGCCTTTTGATAACATATTTTACCATTGGTAGTTAATACTCCTGTAAAAAAGAAGTTTTGTATTCTGATAATTCTCCGCCTGAAAAGGTGGTTTGATAGCTGAAAAGCGTTTTTGCCTGGCTTTCTGCGCGTTCGCTATCGCTCTTAGCGTGCGAGCGATAGCGACACTTATAAAACACCTTATTCTTGCGTCCCCTGTAAGGACGAGCCAACATTCCCCAAACGGTGTAGTACACCGTTTGGATTGGCGAGATGAACAAACGCATAAGTAAAGCGTTTGTGGTGACCGAGACGGTGGGAAAATTCCTTACCACCGTTGAGACAGAGAGCCACTTGTGGCGAAGGGGTTTTCAGATAATATGGTGGCGAATTAGAATAAACGTATTATTCTTAAACGACTAATCTGCCGTCCTGCCTGCTGGTCGCGAATCCTCGCGAGATTGCCACGGGGTAGAGACCCATCTAAGCCTTATTATCTGAAACCTTTTACAATAAGGTGCTTAGAGTGTCGCTAACGCTCGCACGCAATGACAGGTAGGTGTGTGCCGCTCATTATCAAATGGTGCAATAACACCGCCCTTACGCCGCCCATAAAGGGAAAGGCAAGAATTATCTATTAATTATATTCTACTTCCCAGATTCTGTCTATCAGGGACGCGTATGTGGAAGGATTCTGGTTTAAAGAGCTTGAGTCTATTACAGACTTGTTGTAAACCTCGTTATCCTTACGCTGGTAAGTGGGCAGTTCCACGGCAAGATCCATAATAAGGTCTAACGCCGTAGAATAGAGCGACTTACGGGTTGTCTGGTTGTTGGTTTCCCTGGCGTCGTCTATAACGTCGCTGAGTTCCTGGATAATGGCATATTCGTAGCCCCATTTATTGGAATCTGAAAGAATTTCTGAATAGTTCCAGTTCTTAACGCTGCTCGCCGTGCTGTCTTTATGGTAAACCTGGTAAAGATCGGGGTCGATGGCAGAAGACCATGCAGCCGCCCATACTTCCAGGTTACCTGTAGCTAATTTGTTGAGTGCCGTGGAGTCGGTTTTTACAGTGATTTCAAAGCCGCACTGTTCAAGCAGTTCCTTAGCGTCGCAGAACATATCGTATGCGGGGTGGTCGGTGGAATCGCCCGCTATAGTAAACGTGAACTTACACGTTGTTGTGCCGTTGGTATAGATACCGTCGCTGTTGGGGTAATAACCCGCGCTCTCTACAAGTTTTTTAATTTCCGTAACACTTTCGGTATGGGCAATAGAGTAATACTCGGTGCAGTTTTCGGGATATGCCCAGGAGGTCTTGCTCATCGGGCGGTAAATTGTAGAAGCGTATTCAGTTGAATAGTAGTTTAATATGGTGGCGGTGTTCATCGCCTTCATGATAGCCTGCCTGATTTTCACATCGGGCACGTATTTGGGGTTTATGCCCACATAGCCGTAGCCGTTTGTATCGTACAGCGTGCCCGAGTCAAGATAACTGCTTGCCGCAGACAGCTGCGTCTGGTTTTTAGTCGTCGCCGAAGGCGTGCCGTAGTCAACCTCTTGCTCTATAAGGGCGTTGAGGATGCTGTTGTCGCTCATTTCGCTGTATACTATATACTTGATTTTGGCGTTTTCTATGCCTTCGCCCATAGTATAGAAGTATTCGTTGCGCATATAGTAAACGTACTTGTTTGTATAGAATGAATCGGAGTCGCCCTTCGTGCCCGAAGAATTGGAAGCCGCGTAAGCACCTGCGCCCACGGGAAGACCGTTTTTAGCTGTATCCTGAAGAACGTCGTTGAAGAAGTCGCTGTTGCCGCATTCAACGCCGAATTCGGTTAAAGTGTAGCTGTCGCCCTTTTCGTAAGCCGCAAGATATGCCGCGTAGTCATCCTGGGCTGCCTTAACATAGTTCTTGCCTTCGAACGTGCCCGAATAGTAATGCAGCGGGCATACCGAGAATGCGAAGTTCCATATAGCTTTAGGGTCTACATCGTTTATGGTTATGGTGAGCACGTCGTATGCGTCGCCAAGGTTTTCGCCGTTGAAGTTGGTTACCCTGCTAACGGTTACGCCTGAAATTGTGGGAATAACAAGATTGCCGCCGTTAGACTCCTTAAGGGCTGAATAATACGCCGTCCTTATTTCGCCAGCGATTTCTTCGAGGGCGGTGCTTGCCGTGCCCCAGTACTGGCATATGGTGGCTATGCCCGATTTAACGGTGTTTTCTGCGCCGTAGCCGCCCGTCATGCTCTCCCAGATGTAGTTGATGCAGAAGTCGCGCACGACGTACTCTACAGCCGTTTCCTCGTCGTAGCCCTTATCGGTATACGCTTTTATTGCTGAAGCGTCTTTCTTGGCGTTTTCCACTTCGGTGGCGTACATCGTCTCTTCGTCGAGCGTGGTAAGGTACTTGCCGTTAGCATCCTTCTTTTCTACCGTGGCGTTGTTAGAGTTCTTTTCGGTAAGAACGGAGATAACGCCTTCCTGCAGATAGTAATACTGCCATGTTTCGGTAAAGGTATATTCAAAGGTGTCCTCGTCCCTGCTGCCGAAAGTTTCTTCTGCCGTGGTCCAGTCAGAGGTAAGCTCTTCAAGGAATAACTTCTTTACCGTTTCGATATCATTCTGAACCTGCGTAACGTTAGAAACACTTGCGTTGGTGTTGGTGCAGTAGTTTATAATGTTTGTTATACGCTGCTGTGCCTGGGTGTTGAAGCTGGTATCGCTGGAAAGGTTAGCGTCATCACTGATATTCTCCTGTTCGCGGTAGGCTTTAAGCCCCTGGATATCGTTGGAATACAGCGTAGCCGAACCTGTGTAAGCCTTATCGATATTTACGTACAGGCTGAACAGAACGTCCATAACGGTAAGGTCTTCGCCGTCGCTGAACTTCATACCGTTTTTGATAAGGAACGAATAGGTGGTGTGGTCGGTTGTGGCACTCGTTGCCGAATCGCTGCCTATTTCGTTGTTGTTAGTATCGTAATACTTGATTGTGTAGTCTTTTACTACCGTGGGGTAATCCTCGCCGCAGGCGATATTGCCATCGTTATCGGTGGTAAGCATCGCTGCCTGCGTCATAGAAGCTACAGTGCCGTCGTTGGCAGCCGTGTAAAAGAACGGGTTAAAGTTGCCGTCTATCGCGCCTATAGCCATAGAAAATTTGCGGGTTTCGTTGTCGTAAGCGCTGCCGCTGCATGCCACCGTAGGCAGCACAAGCATAGCGCACAATGCAGCTATTATACCGCTTTTTACTATTTTCTTCATAGATAATAGTCCTCCGTTTTTGTTTATATTAAGGCAGGCTTGCGCCCGCAAATATCAGTTTGAAGACGCAACAACCGTGGTTGTGCCGCCCGTTACTATCTTAAGGGTGTAACCTTGTATAGTCGCCCCGCCGTAGGTGGTTGTAAAGTCGCTGTCAAGATAGTCTACGCCGTTACTGTTGTTTACGTAGTCAGTCATACTGCCGTACAGCCAGTTGTCATCTTCGTAAACGCCGTTTATATACTGGATATTCCTTATCATAGTATAGCCGGTTTCGTTGTTGCTGTAAGTGGCAAGCGTTACCGTCATATCCACATTTTTAAGGGTAAGCCCCGATATATCAAAGTCGCCTTTTTCAGTGTTCTGCGCCGCCATGCCTATAAGGTAGATATTTAACGACTGCGCCCTGCTGTCCGTTGAATAAGTTATGGTAACGCCGTCTATCGTAAGCCCGCTTATTTTAGCACCCTTTGCTATAATGCCGAAAAGCATTGTCCTTGTGTTGTTACTTAAGCTCGACGAGCTTACTTTAAGGTTACTTAATGTATAGCCGTTGCCCTGTATAATGCCGCTGAATGCCGCCATAGGCGATACGGTAATTTCATAACAATCTATATCTTTAAGCAGGTAATAATTACTGCTGCCGCCCCCGAACATAGTCTGCACGTCGGCTGCCGAACGGAGTATATTCCACACGCCGGAAATGCACTGCGCGTAAATGGTTACGTCGGTAAGGTTGCCCTCTTCGTCTTCTTCTGTGGGTTTGGCTATGCTTGCGCCGTTTACTGCCTTGTTACAATCCTTATCGTAATAGTAGCCTATTAGCGTGCCGTCTTCTAACGTTACGGGCAATGCCTCGGTATCGCTGCGGGTAAGGGAGCTGTTTGTGCCGAAGTATTCGCTGAACAGCGTTCCACCTTCGCTTACCGTAGCAGTCTCCCCGCCGGAGGTTACTTTTAAGCTGGTAGCAGTCTCCCCTTCCTTCATAACAAGAACGTAGTTTATGCTTACCGACTTTGTCCAGTCGGCAACAACGTACAGGTGAGAGCCGTCTTCTAACGTTATACTTGTATCCACGGCGTCGCCGAGTTCAAGGTTGGGCACGTTGATAGAGGTATCGCTTGTGTTCTGCTTTTTAAGGCGGATATAATAGTCGTAGTCTTCCTGGCTCATTATCCAGCCGCCGTTATACGGCACGTAGTACATTACCGTGGTAAGGTCGCTCAAGTCTATTTCAGCGTCTTCGTCAAGTTCCTCGGATTCATCGTCCTCGTCTTCAGCTTCTTCACCCGTACTGTACTGGGACGTGTACGAAAAGTAGTAAACGGTGTTGCCGTTCGCGTCGGTTGTGCTGGGGAAAGCCTTTACCACGTCGTCGTCGATATCGAGTACAAAGTACAAAACTTCTTCCTGTTCGCCGTCTTCGTTGGTTTCGGTAAGGTAAACCTGTTTAACGTAATACCAGCCCACTAAATCGTAGTTGGTGCGGTTTACTTCAGAAACGCCAGTGCCTTCTTTGATGTTATAGAATTTACTGCCTGTGGTAAACTCTATCTCCCTGCTTAAAATCGACGTGTTCTGATTAAAATATCCGCCGTTAGAGTAGTAGGTTACCTGCGCCGCTATGTTGTAGTTTTCAAGCACTTCTTCGTAAGTGTCGAAGCCTATCGAACAGCCTGTAAACAGGCAGGCAACCATGCACACGGCAAGGATTAATATTAATCTGATCCTTGTTTTACTCATATTAATCAACTTCTCCTGAATCACCCGGCTTGCTGCCAGAGTTGTCAGTTTTATTTTCTTCAGTATCGGTAACTTCCGTTTCAGATACTTCTGCCTCGGTTTCTTCAGATTCTTCGGTTACTTCAGAAGTTTCTTCCGTCTTAGCAACCGCCGCAGCACCCTTCTTTTTGCGTAAGATAAGCACTACTACCACTGCCGCAGCTGCCGCCGCGACAACCACAACGCAGCCTACCACTATGCCTATTATAGCGCCTGTGGAGAGCCCGCTGCCGTCGGCTGCCGCCGTGCCGTCACCCTCTGTAACCGAGATAGAAAGGCGGACAGTCCTTGAAAGTGCTGTTATGTTTACCTTGACAACGTTCATTGTAGAGGTGAGCGCCACAGCGTATTCGGGATCAAGTTCAAGGTCGCCGTCTTCGTAGGTATAGTAAACTTCGGAATAGTCGTCGTAGGTAACTACCACTATCAAACCCGTCATATCGAAGTATTCGCCCGCTACGTATTCAGACTTGTAGCTTGAAGTATCTGCCTCTATCGCGCTTATGGTAACGGTTATGCCGAATTTTTCCTTTACCGCCGACAGAGCATCTTCTGTCTGGGTAAGAAGGTCTATACTTATGCCGTATTCGGCAAGCGCCGCAGTAAGAAGTTCCATCTGCTCGGCGTCGTTCTTCATATTATTGTAGTAAGCGTGCGTCTGTTTTACAAGTTCGCAGAAAGCTTGTACCATAGCCACTACTTCGGCATTTTCTGTGCTGTACTTTTCGTTATCGGTAGCCCATGCGTTGATTGTGGTTAAATCGTACCAGTTCCTTGTAAGGTTGATATAAACGTTGTACGAATTGGTGTTGAGCACCGCCTCGGTTAAAGTCTTTGTGCCGAAGTAGTTGCTGTATACGTAGTTACTGTAGCCCGTACCGTTTGTAGGATAGCTTACCGTAAGCGTAGACGTTGTTGTAGAAGCGCTTGTCCCGTTGGGGTATGTGCTGTTCTTTATGCAGTACATAAGGTCGGGTATGTAATTTATCAGGCTGTCGGCAAAGTTGGTGTTATACAAACCGCGGTAGATGCCGCCGCCCTCGCCGTCGAGGTAGGTCATGTAATACTCGTAATAGCCGTATACATTTTCGTCGCTCGACATTGTGTTATAGCTTACCTCTGCTTCAAGCGTGGGAGCTATGTAGCTTGTGAACACGTAATTGGTTACACCGCTGTTATAGAACGCGCCTATGCCTATCGAAGTGGTTTCGTAGGGGAGCGTTACCGAGGTAAGTTTGCCTGCCGTAAGGTCGGCGAACGCGTAAGCCTCTATGCGGGACGTGTCGTCTAACACGGTGTAGCTTGTCGCCGTAGCCGCCGACGGGTAAGCGGCAAGCTCGTAACTTCCGTCAGAAAGCACGCGGTACAGTACGCCGCTAGCATCGGTAAAGTAGTCGTTGTTGCCGTCTGCCACTACAAACTTAGTAAGGTTTGCAGCGCCCGCGAACGCGCCTGCGCCTAGCGAGGAATACGTGTATTCGTAATCGTAATAAATATCTATGCCGTATACCGCGCCGCCTGAAAGCTGGGAAACCGTGCTCGTGGTTGTAGAGCCTAACGTTGCGGGTATGGTTATAGTTGTGGCGGCGTTGCCGTAGAACGCGAAGTCGCCTATAGTTTTAGCGTTTGAAAGATTGATATCCGCAAGGCTTGTGCATTCGTAGAACGCGTAGCTGTTTACCGTCTGGATATTGCTTAAATCTATGGTAGTAAGCGACGTACATTCGGCAAACGCCCCTGTGCCAATCTCTTTAATGCTGCTTGCGAGCGATACCGTGGTAAGGTTATCGCAGTAGTAGAACGTGTAGTCGCCCACCGTTCCGCAGCCGCTTGTAAAGGTTACGGTGCTTAAATTTTCCGCCCCGTAGAACGCGTAGTCGCCCATGCTTGTAACGCCGTTTAACGTAGCTGTGGTAAGCGCCGTACAGTTATAGAACGCCCCTTCGCCGATATAAGATATATTGCTGTCGAGGTCTATGCTTGTAAGGTCGGTATCCGCGAACGCATAGTCGCCTATGGTTGCATTTGCCGAAGGCGTAAAGCTGAACGACGTAAGCGGCGCTGAACAGAACGCGTAGCTGCCCACGCTCGTCACCGAAGCAGGCAGGGTTACCGCCGTTAATGCCGTATTCATAAACGCGTAGTCGCCCACGGTTTTTAAAGCAGTGCCGTTAAACGTTACCGTGGCAAGGCTGCCGCAATTATAGAACGCTCCGTCGCCTATTGTTTCAACATTTGCGGGAATTTCTACCGTGGTAAGGGCTGTTCCGCTGAACGCAAAGCTGCCTATTGTTTTTACGCTATCAGGTATGGTCACGTTTGCAAGCGAGGTGCAATTATAGAACGCGCTTTCGCCTATGGTTTTAACTTTATCGGGTATAGTTACGCTTGTAAGCGAGGTGTTGCCGCTGAACGCGTAGTTGCCGATTTCGGTAACGTCCGCCGCTATCTCGTAGCTTGACTGCTTATTCAGTGCAAGTATAACCTTGGTTTTGTCTTTGTTATATAATATATTGTTTTCTACTACAAGGGCTTCAACAGCTTCATATAAACTAACGTCACCTAAAGTAATATTGTTTACGCTGGCAAACGTAGTGCCCGTGAACGTTACGTCGGATATATCCGTAGTAATTACAAGTTCATTGAGCTTGCCGCCGTAGAACAGATCTTCGCCCAGGCTGGTGAGCCCTGAAGGCAATGAGAATTCTGATATCCAGCTATAGCTGAACGCGTAGTCGCCTATTGAGCTTATTGTAACGTCATCATTAAACGTAACCGTAGTCAGACCGAACTCGTCGCTGGCGGCAAAGGCATACCTGCCTATAGTGCCGTTTTTTACGCCTGAGAACGTTACCGTCCCTAAATTTACGCAGTCGTAGAACGCGTACGCGCCCACGTCAGCCGTCTTGATAGTCACATCCGTTATGCCCTCGCAGCCGCAGAACATTGCATAGCCGAGCGAGGTAAACTCACCCATCGATATGTTTGTTACCGAATCGCAATCGCTGAACACGCCGCTGCCGCTTACGTGCAAGCCCGTTATATCCAGGGTATTATTAGTACCGTTTGCCATGTAATCCATAGAATTGATATTGATTACACAGGTTGCTGAAGTGGTGCTTGACGTAGCGCTTTCGCTTAAGTTCAAAGTCACGTCGGACATGCTGCCTGCAGAGGTACTCTTGACAAGCGTTGTAAGCCCGTCTATATCTTCGTACAGCGTTGAGCCGTCGTAATAGGTTATGGAATTTACAAGGTTTACACTGCTATCCGCCGAGAGCGAACCCACAAGGCTTGTGCAGCCCTCGAACACGCCGTCGTACGCCGTACCCATATTTTCTATGCCCTTTATAACTTTAAGGTTGGTACAGCCAGAGAACGCGTATTTGGCAACGGTAAACGTTTTGCAGTTGCTGAAGTCTACGTATTCGAGCGAAGTACAGCCTTCGAATGCCTCGGCATTTATAAGGGTAAGTTCGGCGTCGGCTACGTCTTGCGTGGTTACGTCTACAAAGAACACGTATTTAAGGTTGGTGCAGCCGTAGAACGCCTTTTTGCCGATAGAGGTTACCGATTTAGGTATAATAACCGCCGTGATATCGGTGTTATCTTTAAACGCCTCTTCGCCGATAGATGTTATGTTCATATCGGTGGGGATATAAACCACCCCGCCCGCGCCCGTGTAATCGGTGAGCGACATGCTCGAGACGGTGAACGGCTCTTGCACGCTTAAGGTTACCGACGTGGTGTACGCCGCCTTGCCGTCTGCCGTTGCCGTAATTATAGCCGAGCCCTTCTTCTTTAAAGTTACGTTGCCGTTGCTGTCTACAGTGGCAACGCTGGTATCTGAAGAAGACCATTCAAGGCTTACCTCGTTTACCGATGTGTAATACCAGGGATCGTACTGCACTTCGAGAGTGATATCCTGGTCTATATTTACCTCTACAACGCCGCTTGCCTGCACAGGCACGTCTGATGCGTTGAATATAGTCCCGAACGACATACCCGTAATGCTCAAAGTTTTGGTGCTTTCGGTTACGGTCACGTTTATTTTGTAAGCCTCGCCGCCAGCGCCCGCGACGGTAATTACGCCGCTGCCCGCTTTAAGACCGACTATCTGCCCGTTCTGGACATCCACATAACCTTTACCTGAAATTACGCTCCAGGTGAAGTTGGAAAGGTTTGCAGAAGAATAAGTTTCGGTGTCGTAGTCAAGCGAAACGGTGCAGGTATCCAGCCTGCCGAGCGTTACGCAAAGCTCGCCGCTGTCGTTGAACGACGTTGTAACGGTAGAAGTTTTGGAATCTGCCGTAGCTCCGCTTACCGAGAACGTATCGGGCAGTACCGAAGACGTTGCCGTGTTTATGCTGAGCTTATATATAGAGTGGTTAAGAGCGTAGTCGTCTATTTCCACATAAAACTCGCGCCCTTCTTTTATAAGATCCATAAGGTCGTCTATTTGTATAGTGACCGTTGTAGTGCCGTTCTTTACCGCGTTATATACGGGGGTTACGTAGTCGGTGGCAAGCACAAGCTGGTTTTCAGTTACGGTGTCGCCCTCGTCGTTGGTAGTTACTTTTTTATCGTAATAGCACAGCAGTACCGCCATGGCGTAATGGTTGTCGTATACGTCAAGGTCAAGGTAAACGTGTTGCTGCGCGTTGCCGTTTGTATCGTTGTAATCTTCGTATCGTATACGCACGTCCTCTAACACGGGAGCGGTATAGTCTACCGTAAAGCTGAACGAGAAGGTGTTATCTTCGGTAATCTCCTCGTCCATAGACTGGAAGAAGAAGTTAAATTCCAGCCTGTACGTGCCGTTTTCCACAAGCCCCAGTTCTTCAGGGGTAAGCTCTAACTTTACGTACGCGGGGGAAGCCGAGCCGCCGCCTGCAACCGCCTTGCCCACACGGTAAACAACCTTGGTGTAAATTTCCTCGCCCGTGGTGGCGTCGGTCATGGTTACGGTTACGTATTTTGCGTTCCTTAAAAGTCCTGCGTACAGTCCCTTTATGGCGTAAGAGGTCATATAGCTCGAAGAATTACTGCTGTCTGCCGTCTCGTCGTTATAGCAGGATACGGCGCAATATTCCTCGCTGGCGTAAATCTGGGTGGCGTCTTCGTCCTGCGAGTACAGGAAGCTGCCCATGGGCAGAACGTAGCTTTCGTTCCAATACATTGTGTAAGCCTGCGTTGCCCATACCGTTTCAGAAGCCTTTTCCTCGTCGTCTATAGAAGTATCTGCCTCTATCTCGGCAATTTCGTAGGCGTCGTAATCGAGCATGGGTGCTGATTCCCAGTCGCCGTAGAAGCCCATAAAGGGTATAGAAAGGTCGCACTGACTGTCGGTTGTAGATTCAAGCTGTAAAAAGCCTTCTACAAACATACCGTTTACAAAGCTTGCGTCAAGGTATGCCTTGTCTGCGGCGGTAAGCGTAAGCGTTACATAAATTTCCGTATCGCCCGACGCAAATGTTACGGTATCGCCGTTAGAATAGGTCTGCCCGTTTATAGTCCATACGGCGCTGCTCTGCCCTTCAAGTGTGTAAGCCTGTTCGGCAACGGCAAGCCCGTCTAAGGAGAGGCTTTCGGTAAAGAACATTGTGTTCAACGTAAAGCTCATATCTCCGCCGCTTACATTTTTAAAGTAGAATTTAAGCGTGTACTCGCCCACCTTGTTTTCGTCTTCGCCAAGCTCTATCTTGGGGCGGCCTCCCGTATCCACGATGTAATCGCCGTGGGCGCTTTTTACCGTCTCATCTTTGGTGTAAAGGTACGCGTTTGTGGAAACCAGATTATCCAGGCTGGCAAGCCCCGCGCCCTGCTTTCTGGGCGAGTATGGCAGCCCGTCCGAATCGTACACTATGGTTGCCGTGCTCATCATAAGCTGGTAGGCAAGCTCAGTCGCCGTCTTCTGGCTGTAGGTTATTTCTTTCGTAGCGCTATCTGTAAATACCGATGCAAAAGTCGTGTCGTAATTTTGTTTTATGTAGCTTAATATGTTAGCCATCAATCCCGAAACGTTGGGCGTTGCCATAGAAGTACCGCTCATTTCGGTATAGCCGCCGGGGACGGAAGAAGTTATCTCGCCGCCGTGCGCGGTAATTTCGGGCTTTAACTTAAGGTCAGAAGTTACGCCCCAGCTCGAGAAGTCGCTCATAAACGGGCCTGCCTCGTAAGCTGTGGATATGGTAAGGTAACCTTCGTAATTGGTAGCGCCGTCTACAAGCGCCTGACCTGTAACCTGTGTGGTGGATATCGCGGGAATAGGATCTTCGATATCGCCTATTGTCATTTTAATTTCGCCCGCGACGTTGTTATATACCAAAACGCCGTCCACGCCCGCGTTCATAGCGTTTTCTACCTTATCCTGGAAGGTATTAGTGCCACGCTTTACAAGGGCGACTATAAGATAGCCGTCGGCATGCGCCTGCGAAATGATGTTTTTAATAGTTTGTGTATAGCTTGTGGTTTGTCCCACGCCGGGGATTACCACATATTTTATAAGCAGGGTCTGAACTTGCGTTCCTGACTCTGAGTCGTAGTAGGTAGTGTAATAGTTATTATTCGCCCCCAGCTCCAGCATCTGTTCAACAAAATCGTAGTCTACGCTGTTTTCGTCGGCAGACTGGCGGAAGTAAACGGAAGTTTCGTTATCTGTGCCGGCGTTTGCCACAAGGTACTGGCTCTTTTTACCGCTGATACTTGCAACTGATATAGCGCTTGAATATGTAGAGGGCGAGCCTACCGTGCCCGAGTCGGGGTTAGAGGCAAGGTTTGTACCAAAGTTAGAGCCGTAGCCCGAAGAATAGTCGTTAGAAGCGGCAACAACAAGGCTGATGCCATGCTCGCCTATCGACGAATAGACTTTCTCCATATACGCGCCCTCGTCGTCGCCGTCGTTGGTAGAAGAGAAGCCGTTTGTAGAACCGAGGGACATATTTATAACGTCTACGCCAAGCTCTACGCAGTCTTCAAGGGCTGCAAGTATATCTTCGGTAGTAGCGCCGCCTATATCCGTGCTGTCAAGGTCGTCAGTGAACACCTTGCAGATAACAAGCTGCGCATAGGGCGCAACGCCTATAAATTCTTCAGTCGCAAGCGTACTGCAGCTGCTATCGGTGAATATCTGTGTGTAACCGTCAGAGGTTGTGTATTCATAAGTATTGTCGGCGTTGTAACCGTCTTTATACACTATCTCGCCGTCGCTGTTGGTATAGTAGGCAGACCTGCCCGCAATAATACCTGCAACGTGCGTGCCGTGATTAGAATACGAAGGGTAAACGTCGGTATCGTTATCAGAATAGTCGAACGCGAAGGGAACTTTTTCGCTTACATATACGTCGCCGCTTGCGTGAAGGTGGTAATTTTCACTATCCGCCATTATGTTAGAGATATCATCTTTTGTCCACTTCACATTTGCTTTAAACTCTTGCGAATATGCATAATAATAATCGTTGGTGTCGTCCGTCAAACGGAAAGCCTCGTGCGTGTAGTCAAGACCTGTATCAAGAATAGCTACCGTCATGCCCTTGCCGCCGTAGTCTTCTACATATTTAGAAGAATCGTAAACGCCCGTAGCGTAAACGCTGGTGGCGTTTGTGGTTGACGAGGTAGAAGTGGTTTCGGTTGTTTCGGGTTTGGAATAAGTTTCGCATATTACAACGCTATCTACCCCTTCCATTTCCTTTATGTCAGAAACGTAAGAAGTATCGATTTCTATAGCGACAGCGTTGTCTATGTTCTTATAACTGTAAACCTTTTCGTAAGCTATACCCTCGCTTGAAAGCGACTGGTAAAACTTCTTTTGCACTTCTTCTATGTTTTCAGCAGTCTTTTTGCCTTCGGTAGTAGTTTCGTATTTTTCTATACTTGTACCGTCGGCGGCGTCGAGCATAGAATCATCCGAAAAACTTACCAATACAGTCATAGTCTCGTATGTGGAAGTAGTTGACGAACTTGTTCCCGTGAGTACTGAAGAGGAGAAATTAGACACCTGCAAGTCGGAAAAATTCATACTGCCCGTAACGTCTGAATAAGACACGGTGGTGCTTGTAGTTTCTGCGGAAGCGTCTGCCTCGCCTAAAGACAACCCCGTGTAGTCGCCTACGGTAAGCGACAACACAAGCACAATTGCCAGGAACAGACAAGCAAACTTTTTCATCTCTTCCCAAAAAAATCTTGACCTGAATTTCATAAGCCATCCCTTTTGTACGGTTTAAACCTGCACATTTTTTCTTGATTTATTAAAAGCGATTGCAGAAAGGGCGAATTTAGCCCTTTCTGCACTGTTATAGTAGTTTAAGCGTCCAATACAAGGTAATTTCCGTTGCCGTCGGAATATGCCCCGTCTGCAGACGTGGTGCTGAGCGTGTAGTAATACGTGGTTGAATCTACCGATACCACTACTTTGCCCGTCTCCGTGCTGATATAGTACTTGCCTGTAGAAGTTTCCCCGTTTGTGGTAACTTTTACATTGCCGTAGGTGGTATATCTGCCGCCCGAAACGCCGTCGAACACAAGCGTGTCGTATACGGAATTGGTCCACGTGCCGTATACGGAGTCTTTCGCCGTCATATAAGCCTTGTTGCTGTCTTCGTCGGTGTAGTCTTCTGTTTCAGAAAGCACAAGCCCGTTCTTAAGCGCCGTTATATAATAGGTAGTGATTACCGAGCCTTCACTTACAGAGAAATATATAATCTCGCCGTTGTAGTAAAGAGTTACGTTAGAGCCGCCATATGTGCCGCTGACTGTAACAGGGTCGCCGCTGACGCTTATATACCTGATTTTGCCTATTACAAGGTCGGTGTACTTGCCCTGTATAGCCCATTCGCCCGTGAACGAGTTTTCTACATAAAGGGCGGTTTCGTTGTTGTTATCATCCACATATACGTAGCCACTGCTTCCGCATTTTATTGTCGCGGTAGAGCTATCTGAATACGTAATAGCAATTTCGCCTGCGGAATCTACCGAATAGCTTGCAGTGGTTTCTGAGCCGTCGCTTGCGGTTATGGTAATAACGCCGTTGCCAAGGTTGCCCCTGCCGTCGAACGTGTATGTGTTGCCGTTATCGTCGGTGAACGTTACGTCGGCATACATATCCTGTTCGGCAAGCGTAGCCGTTGTGCCCGAATATGTTACGGTTATTTCGTTGGTGTTTTCGTTGTATGTAAGGGTGTATTCAACGCTGTTATAGGTAAAGGTTGCAACGCCCGTTGTCATATTTACAGTGTAATCCGCGGTATCGCTGCCGTTTATGGTAACCACGCCCTTAACAGCCCTCTCGCTCGAATCGGCAGGTTCTGCAACGTTGTACATACCAAAGCCGTTGAAGCTTACCGACTTTAACGTATCGGTAGAGCCTACCCAGTTGCCGTAGAACGCGTCGTACTGGTAGAAGGTGTATTCAATGTCGTATGCCTCGGTATCCGAATTGTAGAATACCGCCGTCATTACGCCCTTGCTGTCTATTGCAAGCTGTGCGTACAGCAGGTCGCCGTAGTATACGTAAATGGTGTCTGCAGAATACGCGTAGTATCTGAAGCCGTCAGTTCCTTCGTAAACTGCCTCGCCCCAGCCCTTGGAGTTGATGCCGTTAAGGGTGAGCGTGTAGCGCGTTTCATTATAAGAATAGGTATACCATACGCCCGCGTAAGAGTTCTCTGCGTAGTACCCTACTGAAAGCCCGCTGTTTTCTACCACGCTGAGCGTGCCGTCGGAATTTATGGTAACTTCAACGTCTATGCCGTTGCGGGTAAACTCTGCAACGCCTGTAGTTGAATCAACTGTATATGTGCCGCTCGCCTCCTCCGTGCCGTAGGTATAAGTCCAGCCGCCCTTGCCGTCGAAGGTGTAGGTCTTGGTGATAAGCCCTGCCTGCTCCCACGTGCCTTCAAAGTCGTCGTAAGCGGTAAAGTAAAGCGTAGTGCCGTTGTATGTAAGCGAGGTTATCTTTCCGTCTGAAAGCGTATCCGTAGTAGTCGTATAAGAAATATTACCTATTTTTACGGTAACAGTGCTGCCGCTTATCGTATATGTAACGTTACCGCTTGTGCCGCCGCTGCGCGTATATGTACCAGTACCGTCTCTGTCTAACGTAATTACATAGCCGTCTGATATTTCCGTACCGTTTTCGTTGCGCTGGTAATACTTGCCTGCAATAAGGGCGTTATCCTCTCTTACGGCTATAAGCGGATCTCTCGAAGAGAAGAACCTTGCAAGGTAGTCGTAAGAAGTGCCATACGAGTTGATAAACGTAGACGAAGTGCAGTCGAATATGTTAAGGTTGCCGTCAGATCCCACCGTGGCATAGAACGTGTAGTAGCTTGAAGCCTGGTTTTCCGTAGCGTCGGAAGACAGCCTTGAGAACGGTGAGCTTAAGAACGTTATGGTAGTACCGTCGTATTCGTAAGTGCCCGTAAGGTATACAGCGCCTTCTTCGTATTCGTACAAGCCGTTTGCCGAAAGGGTAAGCGTTGCCGTAACGTTGTTGCTTGTTATGTAATATTCCTTATTTATTATAGACGAGCAATCCACATACTTAGCGTAAATGGTTACATTGCCCATAGGTATGTAGCACGAGGGTACGCGCTGCGTGTAAGATGAATCGAAATAGTAGCCGTATGTGCGCCAGTTGTTATTATTTGAGCTGTCTGTCGTACGCATATACATTTCTATGCCGTTGTCGGTTGTAGTGTAACCGTAGGTGTAGAAATCGCTTAACAGATAGCGGTAAGACATAGGTATGTAAACGTAAGAGGTGCTTGCACTGTTTACGGTAAGGGTTTTAGTTGTATCGCTTACGCCCGCACTGCTGTCGCCCGCAACGCTTACAGTTATAGTAAATTCACGGCTTACCGTGTTGGTGTTTATTGTGGGATAGGTGCTGCTGCCGAATACCCAGTCGGCTTCTGACCAGCCTATCTCTTTAAGTTTGGAATCAGAAACTTCTGAAGAGCTTAAATTGCTTATCGTAGTTACCGCAAGGGCGCTGTATTCTTCAAATCCAGCTGCCGCCGCACTGCCGTATATGTTGCCCGTACGCACGTAATTACCCGTGGCAGAAGAGCCGTCAGTGTCGCCCACAAAGAAGCAATAGCCTATAAACGTGTCGTTTTCGGCATAGCCTACTATGCCGCCCGCGTTGGCATACCTTGAATCGAGAGAAGTGCCCTCGAAGTCAGACACGTAATAGCTGCTCGTCGCCGCCGCAATAATATTGCCAGTTGCGTAAGCGTTCTGCACGGTGGTATACCTGCCTATAACGCCCGCGATGCCGCCCGCGTTCATTCCGCACAAAATGTCAATACCGCTTACGTAGCTGTTTATGATATATACCGATGCCGACTCGGAGTAAGGCATTGCGTAGCCCACAAGGCCGCCCGCCCCGTAAATTACGCCCGAGCCTGTTATGGCGGTATTGCTTACCGAACAGTACTGCATCGAGGAATAGCATACAAGGCTGTTATCCTCGTCTACGTAAGACTGCAAAATGCCCACAAGGCCGCCCACGTAAGAATAATAGTCGCTGCTGCCCGTAACGGTCATCTTGCCGCCTTCGGCAGTGCAGTTCAAAAGGTTAAAGCCCACGCCGTAGCCTACCACAGTGCCGGCTATCACGCCGCCCGTCGTAGAGGTCGCGTTGGTCGTGCCCGACGAGGAAACGGTTGCGTTTACTGTAAAGTCTTTAAGGTGTAAATCCTGTATCACGGCAGAAACGCCGTTATAAGCCGACGCAGCGCCGAAAAGCCCTAAGTAAGTGCTGTACTCGCCCGTAGAGCCCGACACTTCGTTGGTAAGCACAAAGTTAGATATCGTGTGCCCGTTGCCGTTGAAGTTGCCCATAAACGCCGCGACAGACGAGGAATAAAGGTTGCCCACTACGTAGATTTCCTCGCCCTCGAAGTCAAGGTCGCAGGTAAGCTCCCAGTAAGCTATGTTGTAACTTACGCCGTAGTAAGTTTTGTTGTTTATAAAGCTGGCAAAATACAGCCAGTCTGTAACCGTGTTGATGGTGTAAGGGTCGTTTTCCGTGCCCGTGCCCGTTATTTCACTGGCACGCGTTTCAACGTTGCTTACCCAGATGATAATGTTGCCGTCGTCAGAAGGCATATCCTCTGCAATGGTAACCGTATAAACGCCGTTAGCGTCGGGTGTAAGCACTTCGTCGTTGACGTTGGCAACGGGGTAACTGTTGCCGTCGGTATAATAGCAGTAAACGCTCTTGGCAACGCTGAAAGAGATAACGTCCCCTATCATAACCGTGTCGCCGTTATCCACGTCTACCGTGAGCCCCGAGGAAGATTCTATCGCGGTATAGAACACGCCTACCTCTACGTAGCTGCTGCCCGTGCTGTCGTATACGATATCGCCGTTAGAATCGTACTGGTAGTACGAAAATTCGATATTGTAAGTAGCGTCTACCGAAGAATCGTAATCGCATACGGTGCATTCGGTGCTGTTTTCTTCGTAGCTGTGCGCCTGGTAGCTCTTTTTAGGCTCGTAACCGGGATGCGCGTCGGTGCAGGTGGCTGTGTGCCAGTGCCCTTCGGCGTCGTAAGAATACTCGGTCTCGCTGAAGGTATGCGTATGCGTTTCGCCGCACTCAGAGCAGACGTACACGACATTGCCGTCTTCGTCCGTCTCTTCGGTAGCAACCCACGTATGTTCGGTATGCTCGTCATCCTTACTGCAACCATAGGCGGCGATAAGGCAGCAAGCGCATATAACCGAAAGCAAAATTATCAGATATTTCTTCATTCTATAACTCCCTTACAGGATTAATTTTCAGGCAGACAACAAACGGTACTGCCGTACACGTTACGGGAACGGCTACGCATGCGCCATTCCCAAAACTTTACGCATTTAGTATTATATAATATCGTGACGGAAAATTCAACTTATTTGCAAAGGGTTTTCAAAAGAAAGTAATAATAAAAATAATATTTACTATAATTTTCACTTATATTTCACATAACCACATTCTGCCCGAATATGCAAGCCAAACAACGACCTGTGCAGGCGCTATATTATGCCATATATTGTGCATATACCCGATGTAATACCGCTAAATCTGCTGATTTTGACAGGATTGTCAATTTCGGGGGATAAGTAAAACTTATAATTACGGCTGGCGGCGACCGCCTTAAAAAATGAATTTTATGCGCATAAAATGTATAAACACACAAAAAAAACGGGTTTTACGCGGCGGCAAAAGATACTTTGTTGCAAATTTTAATAAAGCGTGTTATAATGGCGGTATGCAACCAAAATTAGACGCCGAAAATCTGAAAATATGCGTTGCCGTTTCTGGCGGCAAAGATTCCATGGCGCTGCTGCACTACCTATTAAAGCACGGCGGCGAACACGGCATCACCCTTTGCGCCCTTAACTGCGACCATAAAATACGGGGCAAAGCAAGCGCCGCCGACAGTGCATTCGTGCGCGAGTATTGCCAGACTAACGGCGTACCGCTTATAAGTTTTGAATACGACGGAAAGGGAAAACTTACCGAGCAATCTGCACGCGCATGGCGGCATGAGTGCTACGCAAAGGCAGCCCTGCACTTTAACGCCGACGCCGTGGCAACCGCCCACCATTTAAACGACAACGCCGAGACAGTGCTTTTTAACCTTGCGCGGGGCTCGGGGCTGGCGGGCGCTGAGGGCATTACCGACGGGATTGCGGGCGGCGTGTACCTTTTGCACCCCCTTATCACCGTTTCCCGCGAAGAAATTGACGGCTACATTGCAGAAAATAAAATACCTTTCGTCACCGACGAAAGCAATTTTACCAACGACTACACGCGCAACAAAATAAGGCACAACGTTTTGCCCGAACTTGAAAATTCCGTACCAGGGGCGGCAAAAGCAATTTACAGATTTTCACGCATAGCTGCCGAAACGGAGGCTTACTTTGATAAAATTATAGAGCAAAATGCCGTTATTTCGGGCATATATGGGGGGCAATTAATAAAAAACACGCCTGAAAAAGTTATTTTTGAAAGGGCTGTGTTAAAGGTATTTACAGGCTTTGGTTTAAAGGACTATACGCGAGGGCACATAGACCGCCTTTACGATATGCAGAGCGCCGAAAACGGCAAGCAGTTTAATCTTTTGGGAATAATCTGCCGCAAAGAGCAAAACGGTATATCCTTTTGCCCCGCCGCCGCCAAAGACAGCCAAAGCGTTCCCTTCCCCCAAGGCGAGTACCGCAGCGGCACGCTATATATAGGCTGCAAAGTTGCAAAATATGACAAGGAAAGCCAAAAAGTTTTACAATTCGACAGAAATTGCATACCCGAAAGCGCCGTTATACGCACGCGGCAAGAGGGCGACTTATTTACCAAATTCGGCGGCGGCACGAAAAAACTTAACGACTGGTTTACCGACGTTAAAATACCCGCCCGCCTCAGGGATACCATTCCCCTTGTGGCAGACGGCAACGACATATTGATTGTGTGCGGGGTGGAAATTTCTGAAAAAGTAAAAATTACGCCAGCCACAAAACAAATTGGCACGGTACTATGCCCCGATTACCGAAAAATGTAGGCTACACCTTTAATGCGGTAATATGATAGCTGAAAAGCATTTTGCTACCGGTTGGAGATCTCTCCACTTCGGTCGAGATGACAGCCCGCAGGGCTGTACAAGGACAACGCCCTTGTCATCTTGAGCGGAACGGAACAAAGTGTAGTGTAGCCGAAAGATCTCCTGCCTTAAGAGCTCGGCTGTCGTGCAACGCAAGTTGCAATGCCTTACCACCGCTTGCAAGCGGCACACATCCTTTGTCATTGCGAGCGCAGCGCGGCAATCTAAGCTGGTTACCTTTCAGCTATCATCCTCACCTTTTTATAAGGCGGAGAGTTGTTAGAAAGTAGCATATTATTTTTAAATAACTTATCTGCCGCCCTGCTTGCTGGTCGCGAGTCCTCGCGAGATTGCCACGGGGTAGAACCCCCTCGCAATGACATATGCGTTTCTGCCGCACCTAAGGAGGGACGACCGTACACTACGTCATCCTGAGGAACTCGTAGCGTGACGTGAGGTTATCTGCGCCTTATTATCTGAAACCTTTTACAATAAGGTGCTTAGAGTGTCGCTATCGCTCGCACGCTAAGAGCGATAGCGGCTCGCGGAAAGCCAGGAAAAAACGCTTTTCGGCTACCATTCTTACCTTATCTTGCCTCCCTCAAAGGGAAGGAATACAAACGGTAATTTGATAGCCGAAACTACCATTAAAATCAACAAAAAAAGGAGGCAAAATTGCCATTCATCGATTGCAAATTAAGCAAAAATATTACGGAACAACAAAAAGACCAGATTAAAACCGAACTCGGCAAAGCCGTATCTTTAATCCACAAAACCGAAAGCTACCTTATGGTGGGCATAGACGACGGCTATACCCTTTATTTCGGCGGCAAAAAACGCGACAACGCGGCATATGTGGCGGTCAATTTATTCGGCGACGCCTCGCCCGACTGCTACGACAAAATGACGGCTAAGGTATGCGAAATACTAAAAAAGACACTCGGGACTGACGGCGGCGACGTTTACGTTACCTACCGCGGCGTTAAAGACTGGGGCTGGAACGGCGGTAATTTTTAGCATATCTCGGGGATAATAGCACAAAAAAGCCACTTTGGCACTATTTTTCTTGACATTGTACCCGTGTTATTTTAAAATAGTAAAAATATAATTATTTAATATTGGAATACTTTCGAAGCGTTTAAGGAGTTTTAATTATGAAAATGACCGGTGCGGAAATACTGATAAACTGCCTTTTAGAGCAAGGCGTAGACACAATATTCGGTTACCCCGGCGGAACGGTGCTCGACATTTACGACGCATTGTACCGCAACGGGAAGATAAACCACATACTTACCGCCCACGAACAGGGCGCTGCACACGCGGCTGACGGTTACGCGCGTACCACGGGCAAAGTGGGCGTATGTTTTGCTACCAGCGGCCCCGGGGCAACCAACCTTGTAACGGGCATTGCCACTGCCTATATGGACTCTATCCCTATGGTTGCAATAACGGGCAACGTGGGGCTCTCCCTTTTAGGCAGGGACAGCTTCCAGGAGATTGACATAAGCGGCATCACGATACCCATTACCAAACACAACTACATTGTTAAAGACGTAAGCGAACTTGCCGACGTGGTAAGGCAGGCATTCTATATAGCCTCAAGCGGCAGAAAAGGCCCTGTGCTTATAGATATACTTAAAAACGTGCAGACGCAGGTGTGCGACTACGAGCCGCAAGAGCCCGTAAAGTATACCGCCCTTCCTGTTCCCGAAAGCAAATTAGAGAGTGCGGCAAAAGCCATTAAAGAGAGCAAGCGCCCCCTTATCATAGCGGGCGGCGGCATAATTTCGGCAAACGCCTCTGACCTTTTAAGGCTGTTCGCCGAAAATATACAGAGCCCCATAGCCTACACCCTTATGGGCAAGGGCTGCATACCCGACGGCGACAAACTGTGCCTGGGTATGATAGGCATGCACGGCTCGGTTGCGGCGGCAAAAGCATGTATGGAGGCAGACACGCTTATAGCCCTCGGCACTCGTTTTTCAGACAGGGTAGCGCTTAACCGTGACGCCTTCGCAAAGGGCAAGACGGTAATACACATAGACATAGACAACGCCGAACTCGACAAAAACGTAGTTTCTACCATACACGTGATGGGCGACCTTTACAACGCCCTTACCACCCTTATCCCTATGGCTGGCAAAGTAGACCACGCCGAATGGATAGAAAAGATGCAGCAAAACAAGGTGCAAGAGCCCTTAAAGAAGGGAGCGGACGAGCTTGCCGTAAACATACTTGCCAAGGCTTGCGAAATTTTCCCCGACGATATGCCCCTTGTTACCGACGTGGGCCAGCACCAGATGTGGACGGCGCAATACTATAAAATAAACAAACCCCGCCTTTTCTGCTCGTCGGGCGGCCTGGGCACTATGGGTTACGGCATGGGCGCTGCGATAGGCGCATGCTTCGGCAGCGGCAAACCCGCCGTACTCGTTACGGGCGACGGATGCTTTAATATGAACCTTAACGAACTTTCCACGGCTGTAACGCAGGGTACTCCCATCATAATACTTTTGATGAACAACGGCGTTTTAGGCATGGTAAGGCAGTGGCAGAAGATTTTCTACAATAACAGATTTTCACAGACCACTCTCGACAAAAAGACCGACTACGTAAAATTTGCCGAAAGTTTTGGCGCGATAGGCATGACCATAGCCAAAGACGAAGATATAGAACCCGTGCTTAAGGCGGCTTACGCCCAGGCTACTGAAAAGTGCCTGCCTGTACTGGTAGACTGCCGCATATCCCGCGACGAAAACGTTTTACCCATGATTAAACCCGGGGCGACGTACGATACGCAGATACGCAAAATGGAGGATAACTGATATGGCTGAATATGTAAAAGACAAACAGAAATGGACTATAGGCGCTCTGGTTTCCAATAAAAGCGGCGTACTCACAAGGATATGCGGGCTGTTCGCGCGCAGGGGCTACAACATAGAATCTTTGAGCGTGTGCACCACCGAAGACCCTGCAATATCGCGTATGACGATAGTGCTTATAGGCGACGAATACACCCTTTACCAGATGATTAAGCAGATGGACAAGCTGGACGACGTTAAAAAGATAGGCTGTGCCGACGAGCTTGACTGCGTTTACAGGGAACTTCTGCTTATAAAAGTACCTGCCACGGCAGACGTAAGGCGGGAAATCGTGGAGATAAAGGAAATTTACAAGGCAAAAGTCGTAGACCTTTCGGTAGACACAATGATACTCGAGCTTACGGGCATCCCCTCTAAAATAGACGCCTTTTTAAAGGTTATCGAGCCTTACGGCGTTCTGGAAATGCAGCGCACGGGCGTCACAGTGCTTGCCCGCGGCACGCACACGTTAAAGGACCGCGACTGCTACGGCGACAATATTTAATTAAGGCATATTGTGCCGCCAATCGTTAATTTACGGAGTTTTTTATGAAAGAGGATAATTTACAGAATATATTTTCTGAAAGTACAGATATGAGTTCGCAGCGCTCCCTTTTAAGGGCTCTCGGATGGACTGACAGCGAAATGAAAAAGCCCATAGTAGGCATTATATGCGCCCAGAGCGAAATAATCCCGGGGCACATGCACCTCGATATGATAGCGCGAGCGGCTTCGGAAGGAGTTATCGCGGCAGGCGGCAAACCCGTAATAGTGCCCGCCATAGGCGTGTGCGATGGCATCGCGATGGGGCACTCGGGAATGAAGTACTCCCTGCCCTCGCGCGAGATTATAGCCGACAGTTCGGAAATTTTAATCAGGGCGCACGCCCTTCAGGCAGCCGTGTTTATAGGCAACTGCGACAAGATAATCCCCGGTATGCTTATGGCGGCGGCAAGGGTTAATATCCCCTCTGTCTTTGTTTCGGGAGGCCCTATGCTCGCGGGGCACGTACGCGGCAAAAAGACCTCGCTTTCCACCATGTTCGAGGAAGTGGGCGCGTACAACGCGGGAAAGATTGACGGCGAGGAACTTAAAGACTTCGAATGTAACGCCTGCCCCAGCTGCGGCTCGTGCTCGGGAATGTTCACGGCAAACAGCATGAACTGCCTGTGCGAAGCATTGGGCATGGCTCTCCCCGGCAACGGCACGATACCTATGGCATATTCGGCAAGGCTTGCCCTGGCTAAAGAGGCGGGCGCTGCCGTTATGAACCTTTTAAGGAAAAACATACGCCCTTCAGACATTCTTACGGCAAAGGCATTCAAAAACGCCGAAACGGTGGATATGGCAATAGGAGCTTCAACAAACTCGGTACTGCACCTTCTTGCCGTGGCAAACGAGGCAGGGCTTAAAGATAAAGTTTCTATAGATATAATGAACGGCATATCAGCCTCCACGCCCAACCTTTGCAGGCTTGCCCCCGCAGGCGACCACTATATAGAGGAACTCAACGAGGCAGGCGGCATATCAGCCGTAATGAAAGAACTTGAAGACGCTGGACTTTTAGACGGAAGCGTTATGACGGCAAGCGGCGTAACCTTGCACGAGGTAATAAAGGATGCACGCGTGCGAGACGCCGAAATTATACGTCCCGTATCCAATCCCTATTCCCAAACGGGCGGGCTTGCCATACTCAAAGGCAACCTTGCACCCGAAGGCTCGGTAGTAAAAAAATCCGCCGTAGATCCCAAAATGTACCGCCACAGCGGCCCTGCGAAGTGCTTTGACAGCGAAGAAGAAGCCATGCAGGCTATATCTTCGGGCAAGATAGTAAAGGGCGACGTGGTTGTAATACGCTACGAAGGTCCTGTGGGCGGCCCGGGCATGCGCGAGATGCTTACCCCTACCTCTGCCATAGTCGGCGCTGGACTGGGCGCTGACTGCGCCCTTATCACCGACGGCAGATTTTCAGGCGCTACGCGCGGAGCTGCAATAGGGCACGTATGCCCCGAGGCGGCGGCAGGCGGTCTTATAGGGCTTGTGCAAGACGGCGATATCATAGATATAGACATAGAGGGCTGCTCTATTAACCTGCGCGTGGACGAAAAGGAGATAGAGCGCCGCAGGCAAACTTTTACGCCCGTTGTAAAACCCGTTACAGGCTACCTTGCGCGTTACCGCCAGAGCGTTACTTCGGCATCTGAAGGGGCTGTCTGGAAAAATAAGTAAAAAAACGCCTTTAAGGGGCATATAATACACATATGGTAAACCCCTCGGCTTTAAGACATACTGAACTTTAAGGGGGAAATGATTGCGGCATATTGCCGAACCAATTAATTCTGGAGTTCGTTTATTCATGAAACATAAAAAAATTAAGACCTATCGCGCCAAAGCAGACGTTATAAAAATTGACTGTAGCGTTTACGATGCGCAGATAACCTTTACGACCACCTCAAGGCCTCAGCTGGTTATAGAATACAGCAAAAACCTGATGCCCCACTTCGCCGAAGGCGACGGAGTGGTAACGCTGCGCCAGCTCAAACGCCCGTTTTTAAAACTGCACGCGCCCGAAATCAACTTTCTTATACCCGAATGTAACGTTCCGTCGCTCGTTTTAAGGATGCAGAACGGCAGCGTAACGCTTGCCGACACTATCTTTGGCGACGTTGAAATAAACGGCGGCGACATTAAAACGCAGGTAAGCGGCTGCACGTTTGAAAACCTTGCCGTAAAGGCAAAAGACCTTGACATATCCGCGAACGACATCACGGTGAAAAACCTGGCAAACGCCTTAGCCGACGGCGGCAGGGTGGAAATTGAAAACTCTTTCTGCAAAAAGACCGAATGCCGCATGAAGAACGGCAACATAGGCGTAAGCTGCTCGACCTGCGACTTTACCGTACTCGACGCGGGCAGCGGCACTGTTACCGCCAATATGGTAGGCAACGAAAAGGACTATACCATAGCCCTTGAAGGCGCTTCGGTTATCGGCAAAGAAAACATATCCGAAAGCGGAAAATCGTTCAGAGCCCGCTCGACGGGCAGCGTTGTCGTGGATTTCTCTTCGCCCAAAGGGCCAGCCCCTATCGAAACGAAGGAAGAAATTAACGCATAAAACAAATTAACCCCGTACTATGCCAAAACTAACGCATACGTACCAACCACAATACACTTAAGGAGGCTGCCATAAAATGGGAATGACAATGTCGCAGAAAATCCTTGCGTACCACGCGGGGCTTGACAGCGTTAAGGCAGGTCAGCTTATCGAAGCAAGGCTCGACCTTGTTATGGCTAACGATATAACAGGGCCGGTTGCCATAAAGGAATTTAAAAAAGCAGGGGCTGCAAAGGTTACGGATAAGAGTGATATCGCCCTTATAATGGACCATTTTGCTCCCAACAAAGACATAAAGAGCGCCCTGCAGTGCAAAATGTGCCGCGAGTTCGCCGCCGAACAGAATTTACAGTACTTTTACGACGTGGGCGCTATGGGCATAGAACACGCTTTAGTGCCCGAAAAGGGACTTGTAGGCGCTGGCGACCTTGTAATCGGGGCGGACAGCCATACCTGTACCTACGGCGCTCTGGGCGCGTTTTCCACAGGCGTGGGCTCTACCGATATGGCGGCGGGCATGATGAGCGGCAAGGCGTGGTTTAAAGTACCCTCCGCCCTCAAATTCGTGCTTAAAGGCAAACCTGCCAAAAACGTAAGCGGCAAAGATCTTATCCTTCATATAATAGGCATGATAGGCGTGGACGGCGCTTTGTACAAGTCAATGGAATTTTTCGGCAGCGGCGTGAAAAACCTTACCATGGACGACAGGTTCACCATTTGCAACATGGCTATAGAGGCTGGCGCTAAAAACGGCATTTTCCCCGTGGACGGGGCTGCCCTGGAATATATGAACGGGCGGTTTAAACGCAGCCCTAAAATATTTATGGCGGACGACGACGCCGAATACGACGCCGAGTATGTTATAGACCTTTCCGAACTTAAACCCACGGTAGCCTTCCCCCACCTGCCTGAAAACACCAGAACGCCCGACCAGTGGGGCGACATAAAGATAGACCAGGTTGTTATAGGCAGCTGCACAAACGGCAGAATTTCTGACCTGAGAATTGCGGCGGAAGTTTTAAAGGGCAAAAAGGTAGCCAAGGGCGTACGCGCCATAATTATTCCAGCGACCAACGATATTTATATGCAGGCTATAAAAGAAGGGCTTGTTGAAATATTCATCAAGGCGGGGGCGATAGTTTCTACCCCCACCTGCGGCCCCTGCCTCGGCGGGCATATGGGCATACTTGCCGAAAACGAAAGGTGCGTTTCTACCACTAACCGCAACTTTGTGGGCAGAATGGGGCACGTTACGAGCGAGGTTTACCTTGCCTCCCCGTACGTTGCCGCCGCCTCTGCCGTGGCAGGCAAGTTATCCGCCGAAGTGTGAAACTAAGGGGGTGAACTTTTTGTACAGCAATGCAAAAAGAAATTCACGAGAAACAGACCGCAATATAATCGCATATTTGCGGTAGCAAATTGCG
>JAJQII010000075.1:7890-8539 GCA_021199295.1 Clostridia bacterium | reverse complement strand
TTATAGGCATATATTCAGGCATGGAGCCCCTTTTATTCGGAGTGTTCTGCCTGATTGCCGATATGGTATTTATCGGGATTAAAGACCTGTTTGTCTTTCTTATTAAAAAAATTATCAAAAAAGCAAGGGAAAATAAAGTGAGCGAGGGAGAAAATGCTTAAAAAACTTTTTGTTTCCGGCACGACGGCGTGCTTTGAATTCGACAACACAAACCCCTATTACAACCCGAACGGCAAATACACCGTCTTTCTGAACGGAGTAAAAGTTTCCCAATCGGATGCAAACGTATTCTCTGTATTCAATCTTACGCCCGACACCGAATATTCTGTCTCGGTCTCCTGCGAAGAAGGCTCGCTTTCTTTCCGTACCGATAAAGAGACGGGCGTTGTAGACGTTAAAGCGCTTGGCGCTAAGGGCGACGGCAAAGCAGACGACACCTACTACGTGCAGATGGCGATAGACAGTTGCCCTGCAGGCGGCAGGGTGCATGTGCCCGAAGGCACGTATTACGTTCGTCCCATAGTTTTAAGGAGCAACGTCACGTTGGAACTCGCCAAAGGCGCTACCATACTCGGCAGCGTTAAGGAGGAGGACTATCCTTATATCCCCGCCCGCATATACGGCGAGGACGGCAAAGAGATTGTCATGG
>JAJQII010000075.1:0-7880 GCA_021199295.1 Clostridia bacterium | reverse complement strand
GCCACCAGTCCTTTGTTTCGGCTTTCGGCTGTAAAAATATAAAGGTAGTGGGCGAAGGCGCTATAAACGGCAACGCCGACAAATCCACATGGTGGGCCACGCCCAAGGGCAGAAAGGTTGCCCGTCCCCGCCTTGTGTTCCTCAACCGTTGCAGCAACGTGGTTTTCCACGGCGTTACCTGCAAAAATTCCGGTTCGTGGAATTTACATCCCTTCTTTTCACAGAACCTTGGCTTTTACGATGTAAAAGTGCAAAATCCCTATACAGGGCCTAATACCGACGGGCTCGACCCTGAGAGCTGCGATAACGTCGATATAGCGGGCTGTGTATTCAGCGTAGGCGACGACTGCGTCGCCATAAAGTCGGGCAAAATTTATATGGGTAAAACATATAAAACGCCTGCAGACCACCATACCCTGCGCAACAATCTGTTCCAGGACGGCCACGGCGCGATAGTGCTTGGCAGCGAGATGAGCGGGGGTGTAAAAAATCTTACCGTGAGCCAGTGCCTTTTCAGGCATACCGACAGGGGCTTGCGCATTAAAACACGCCGCGGCAGGGGCAAAGACGCGGTGATTGACGGCGTAAAGTTTGAAAACATCAAGATGGAAAACGTAATTACGCCGCTTGTAGTTAATATGTATTATTTCTGCGATCCTGACGGGCACACCGAAGCCGTATGGTCGCGTAAATCCCTCCCCGTTGACGACACAACCCCGTATATCGGCGACTTCTTATTCAAAGATATCGATTGCGAGGATTGCGAATGTATGTGCGCTTACTTCGACGGCCTTGTAGAACAGCCCATAAAGAGCCTTACGCTTGAAAACGTTCACTTCGGCTTTAAGAAGGACGCAAAGCCTGCAAAACCCGCCATGCTCGAGTTTGTCCGCGATTACTGCAAAGAGGGTATTTATATAGATAACGTACAGACGGTAACGCTTAAAAACGTCACGTTCGCGGGCGTAGAGGGCGACACCGTTATAGAAAAGAATTGCGGCAGCATTATAATCGAGTAATAGAGGGGAAACAAATCTTATGGATTACAGCATTATAGATAAATATATCGACCGACTGATAGAGGACACGACTCCCGACGCGCCCATCTGGAATATAGAGAATATAAAACACGGCAAAGCACCCGGCTGGAACTACATAGACGGCTGCATGATGACGTCGCTTTACTCTATTTACAAGCAGACGGGTAACAAAAAATATCTTGATTTTATAGATACTTTTGTTGATTATTACGTGTTTGAAGACGGCTCTATCCGCGGATATGAACTTGAAACATACAATCTCGACAATTTAAACGAAGGCAGGGTGCTTTTCGATCTTTACCGTGAAACGGGCAAAGAGAAGTACAAGAAAGCCATTTCGCTTTTATATAAGCAGATAGAAGGCCAGCCCCGTACGGGTTCGGGTAACTTCTGGCATAAACTTATATACCCCAACCAGGTATGGCTCGACGGGCTGTATATGGCGCAGGTATTCTATACCCGTTACGAAACGGAAATCAATCACGGCAAGAACTATTCCGATATAGTAAAGCAGTTTAAAAGCGTGCACGAGAATATGTACGACAAGCAGAAAAAGCTTTACTACCACGGCTGGGATTATTCCAGAACGGCATTCTGGGCAGATAAAGAAACGGGGCTCTCCAAGAGTTTCTGGCTTCGCTCGGTAGGCTGGTATACCGTAGGCCTTGTAGACGCTATCTCTTACTTTGAGGGCGCTGAAGAACTAAAATCACAGCTTATAGACATCTTCAAAGACACCATAGAGGGGCTTGAGCAGTACATAGACAAAGACAAGCACATGTTCTACCAGGTTGTAGACCAGGGCGGCAGGGAAGGCAACTACCTTGAAACGTCGGGCAGTGCGATGATAGCTTACGCCATGATGAAGGGCGCAAGGCTTGGCTTTGTGGATAAACGTTTTGCAGAAATCGGCAAGAGCGTATTCAATGGTATTTGCAACGAATACCTTACCGAAACTGACGGCAAGCTCAATCTGGGCGGCATATGTCTTGTTGCAGGGCTCGGCCCTGAAAATAACCGCCGCCGCGACGGCACGTTCGGATATTATATTTCCGAACCCGTTGTGGAAAACGACGCGAAGGGTACAGGTCCGTTCGTTATGGCTTATACCGAAATTATGCAGTTATAATTTGTTCATTCATAATTTTCTTTTCATGTAAAAATGTGGGCGCAGTAATGCGCCCGCATTTTAGTTAATAGTTGCGGCATATAGGCGGGGTAATTATTTTTTTTCGTATTCGGAAGGCGATACGCCGTAATACTTTTTGAACACCCGAGAAAAGTACAGCGGTTCGGCATATCCGCACATTTCTGCAATCTGCCCCACGCTGTAGCGGCTGTATGTATTGCTCATACCGCTCTTTATAAGCATGCCCGCAAGATTCATTCTCTTGGCGGTAAGGTAGTCGTGAGGCGTTACGCCCACTTCGCTTTTAAACAGTTTTCTTACGTAGTCATAGTTTAAGGGCAGTGAGCGGATATATGCGTCGAGGGCGTAAGACGAGTTGCTTATATTGGCGTTGATGTCGGCGCGTACAAGTTCTACCACTGGGGAATAACCGGCGCTTTCGTTGCCCTCTATAATATAACCCACTATAAGGTCGCCAAGTGCATTTAAAACGGCGTCGCTGCCCTTTCTGAAGTAGTAAGCCGCCTGCATTGCCGCGTGCGCTATGCCGCCGTTTTTGTCGTCTTTTACAGCCGAAGGCGTTTTAAACGGCAGAGCCGTCCATTCCATAAACAGGTAAACTTCGCCCTCTCTGTCTGTCCGCTCGTAGCTTGTGAGGGGCGGTATAACGGCAATATCCCCGTCCGAATAGACAGTTTTGCCTTTTCCGAAAGTTATTTCGCCTTCGCCATGGCATACGATAATCTGCCAGTATTTCCGCGATGTTTTATATGCGTCTATTTGCTTTTTTTCATCGCCTGCGTATACAATATTGTTCATACCCGTATTTTACCATAAAATATCCGTTTTGTCTATATTATATTGGATATTGTCAATAGAAAGTTCTTAATGTGGCGGTATGATAGCTGAAAGTTATTCGGCTTAGATTGCCACGCCGCAAGCGGCTCGCAATGACAGGGCTGTGCCCTTTAAACCCCTTCGCCACTTCGTGGCCCTCTGTCTCAAAGGCTGTAATGGGCAACAGCCTTTTTTGCGCCATATTATCTGAAACATAATATAATGCGGTGCGCAAAGTGTCGCTTCGCTCGCGCGGTCACCACAAACGCCTTACATATGCGTTTGTTCATCTCGCCAATCCAAACGGTGTACTACACCGTTTGGGGAATGTTGGCTCGTCCTTACAGGGGACGCAAGGGCTGTCATCTTGCGCGAGCGTAAGCGTCACTTTGCGCACCTTATTGTAAAGATTTCAGATAAATGTGCGCAGATAAACCCGAACGGCTTGTAATAATAAAGGCGGCACGGTGTGCCGCCTTTACTTTAGCGTTGTTTATTCACTTTCAGTTTGCGTTTCGTCTGCCTTTTCTTCTATCTTTTCAGGCGCTATAACTTTGGGCATCTTGAGCCCTGCCATAGCGTACAGATCTTCGAGGGGAGGAAGGGACTTTAAAAGCCCTGAAAGGAAGTTGGCTGTAGACGTTTTGCCGTCTTTGCTTTCGCCGTTTTCCCAAACGGTAATCTTATCTATCTTAAGGTTGCTTATTGCCTCTACCTGGGCGGCAACAAGTTTTTCAAGTTTATCGGTAATCATAAGGTTTGCGGCGTCGGCGGGAGTGCCTGCAGCCTTAACCAGTTTATCCATACCTTCCGCCTGTTTGGAAAGCGTTTCGTAGATGCCCCTTGCCTCGGCTTCCATTTTGGCAAACGTAGCATCGGCTTCGCCCTTCGCGCGGCGTCTTGCGCTTTCTGCCTCGGCTTCGGCGGCAATTTCTATCTGCCTCTTTTCGATCTCAGACGAAACGATGATATCGGCTTCTTTTGTCGCTTTTTCGCGGGCGGCACGGGCAATTTCTGCCTGCTGTTCTGCCGCGTAGCTTTCCTCTTTGGACTTCGCCGCCTGCACGTTCTCGGCGGTTACGGCAAGTTTCATTGCCTCGGCTTCCTTTTCGCGCAGAATTGCTCTTGACTGGGCGATTTCTGCCTTGGATTTGTTTTCGCCCTCTATGGCACGGCTCTCTGCTTCGGCAACGCTTATACGCTGGAGCATCATTGCATTTGCCTCGCCGATAGCGCCCTTCTTGTTTTCTTCAGCGACGGAGATTTTAGCGTCGTTTATAGCCTTTGCAGCCGCCTCTTTGCCGAGGGCTACTATATAACCGCTTTCGTCCGAAATGTCGGTCATATTTACGTTGATAAGTTTAAGGCCGAGTTTCTTCAGTTCGCCTTCCACGTTGCGCGAGATGGCTTCCAGGAATTTATCGCGGTCGGTGTTTATCTCCTCTATCTCCATAGTAGCGATAACCAGCCTCAGCTGGCCGAATATAATGTCCTTGGCAAGTTCGGATATCTGCTTAAGGTCAAGCCCTAAAAGCCTTTCTGCCGCGTTCTGCATTATGGTGGGATCGGTGGAGATGCCTACCGTGAATATAGAGGGAACGTCTATACGTATGTTCTGTTTGGACAGTGCGCTTTTAAGGTCTACCGAAATAGACAGAGGGGTAAGGTCTAAAAATGTATACGACTGCACGAAGGGCCATATAAAGGCAGCACCGCCGTGTATACATTTGGCGCTGCGGTAAGTGCCGTCTTTGTTGGGCGATATCTTACCGTAAATAACCATAATCTTGTCTGAAGGGCACTTTTTGTACCTTGTCACCACGACAAGAATGAGCATAACGAGCACAAGCACTACGACTACCGCGAGTATTATGCCGATAGTAACCGCGTTCGATGCAAGTAAATTAATCATTTTCAATTCTCCTGAATAAATTATTCCGTTGTTGCAGTTCCGTTTTGGGCAACTGTTGTCTGTATGGATTTTGTTACGACCGCGCATTCGTTTTCTACGGAAGTAATTTCCACAACCTGGTCGCAGGCAATCCTTTCGCCGTCTTCGGTTACGGCGTCAACTTCCATATACTTGCCCTGCGTGGTAATGGTAATTTTTCCGCGCCCGCTGCGTGCAGGGGGGATGGAAACGTAGACTACAGCCGTTCTGCCTGCAAGTTTGCTGAAGTCCACAATGCCGTTGCACTGCAGCTTAAGCATAGCCCTTATAATAAGGGTAACTGTAGCCATAGCCAGCCCGCCTGCGGCAATGGCAACTAAAATAGAAACCCATTGCAGGCTTTCGCTTGTAAGCGAGCAGGTAAGCAGCCCCGCCCAGCAGCCCACGGCAAAGAACGCCGTAATGCTTTTTAAGGTGAATATAGAAACACCCGAATCGCCGTCTACGTCAATATCGCCGTCGCCGTCTGCGTCTATGTCTCCGCCGAAGGACGAAAACAGAAGCAAAATAATCTGAACGACAAGCAGGACTGTGGCAACCACGGCTATCCAAAGGTATACTTTACCCAAGACGGACAGCTCATTGTACCAGTCAACCATAAAATACCTCCTTAAAAGTTTCGCCTTAGCGGCATCTGTAAGTACCTACAGTTATATAATAAACACTTGCAGCTAATCGTAAACATTTTATCGATATAATTTTACTTAAAATTGTAAAAGTTATTAAGTACGACTCTATTATATCAGCAAAAACGGCAGGATACAACAGTTAAATAAAAAATTCCGACAAAATACGACGTAAAATTTTTGGTAAAAATGGGAGAGGGGCAATATTAAAAGCCGCAAGGCGGGATTGCCCGCCTTGCGGCTTAAATTACATTATATACGTTATTTGCAGTTGCAGCCGCAAGCGGAAGCGTCCTTTAAAAATACGTTGCAGCCAAGTTCTTCACATTCTTCGCCCGTAAGGAAATACCCGCAGGCAGAAAAGAAGTCGGCGGCATCCCCTTCGGCAAGGGCGTATATCTGTTTTGCGCCGTTCTCTTTAAGGCGCATTTCGGCGGAATACAGCAAAAATTTGCCTAAGCCTTTGCCCCGCCTGCCGCTTTCTATATATATTTCCCTTATGTCGCCGAAACCCTCTTTAAAGTTCCAGTCGTTGCCATTACTGTCGGTCTGGTAAATACAAAAGCCGCAGACTTCGCCCTCTTCTTCTATAAGGTCAACGCGTAAAAGCCCTTTAAGCATATCGGGTATAACGTACTCGTCGGCAAGGTGTTCGCCGTTTTCCTCGCAGCCAAGCTCAAGGTAGTACACCGAAAACATATCTTTAAATTTGTCGGCAAAAGTATCTTTAAGCGGAAAAACTTTAACCATAATAAAACTCCGTGGATAAAAGCCTTACAGGCTTATTAAAAAGTCGTTCAGCTTTTTACGCTGTTCGGCGGTAAGGTAAGAGATCTTGTCGTTCGGCTCGCTTTCCTCGGCAAAAAATTCGGCAAGGGTAACGCCGAGCCCCCAGCAAATGTGGCTTAAATATTCCACGGTGGGGCATTTGTCGCCGCGTTCAAGCTGGTAAATATAGGTGGGAGATACTCCCGACAGGTTGGCGAGGGCGTTTTTAGTAAGGCCCTTGCGTTTGCGCAGATATGTAATTTTCTCGCCTATTTCTTTGCTGGTCATAATTGATTCTCCTTTTAAACTATTGTTAATATTCTAACTTTTATAAAGCCGTTATATTTAAAATATTGTAAGCGTTTTATTTGATTATAGTATTAAAATCAAGTAGCATAAAATTTTATTTGCATACTATAGTTTTTATTTTCTTTCACTGCGGGGATTTTATGGCAAAAGGGCATAAAAAAGCGGAAGGGGGAAGCCTTCCGTTTTTAAGTTTTAATTATTCAGCAGCCTGTTCTGCAGCGTATACAGAAACCTGCTTTCCGTCTTTGCCCACTCTTTCGAATTTGACGTTGCCGTCAATCAGGGCGAACAGCGTATCGTCTTTGCCGATGCCTACGTTGTTGCCGGGCTTGAACTTTGTGCCGCGCTGCCTTACAAGAATGTTGCCTGCAAGCACGTACTGCCCGTCAGAGCGCTTAACGCCAAGCCTTTTAGCTTCGCTGTCCCTGCCGTTGTGAGATGAACCCGTTCCTTTTTTGTGGGCGAATAAATTTAAGAATAACATAATTTTTCTGCCTCCTTTTATTCTGCCTTTGCTTCCGCGGGTTTTTCCGCAGCTGCTTTAGCGGATTTCTTTGCGCCTATAGAAGTTACCTTGATTTCGGTATAGGGCTGTCTGTGCCCCTGCTTCTTGCGCTCGTTCTTCTTGGCTTTGTACTTAAAGACAATAATCTTTTTAGCCTTGCCATGTGCCACAACGGTTGCGGTAACCTTTTTGTTTTCAACTTCGCTGCCTACAGCTATGCCCTTTTCGTCCGCTATCAATATAACGGGGAATTCCACGGTTTCGCCGACTTCAGCGTTGAGTTTTTCAACTTTTAAAGTGTCGCCTTCGCTTACCCTGTACTGCTTGCTTCCGTTTTCAAAAATTGCGTACATGATTTAAAAAATACCTCCTCTAACCAGTCTCGCCGGACTATACGCCTTATGGCGCAGGCGGCCTTTGGCTCTTAGATGCCTGTCCCGAGCGGCTCATTACGTAATCTACCATATACTAAAAAAAAAGTCAAGCAAAACAAAAAGGTTAAAATATATTTTTTAATTTTTGCGCCATTGTGTCTGGTGAATACAGCCCTACAGGGCTGTACAAGGGCGTGCCCCTGTCATCTCGACCGAAGTGAGCAATGACTCATTTGAGTGTGAGTGCAGCGACTGTCATTGCCGTATTAAACGCCACACAACAATATGTCATTGCGTGCGAGCGATAGCGACACTCTAAGCACCTTATTGTAAAAGGTTTC
>JAJQII010000007.1 GCA_021199295.1 Clostridia bacterium | reverse complement strand
TTTTATTATATGTAAACAAAATTAATCTTAAGGAGATTTTTATGAAAAAAAGATTATTACTTTTAGCACTCACGATTGTGTGCAGTGTCTGCCTGTGCCTCGGCTTGACCGCTTGCGACGCTTTAAGCGGCATTTTAGGCGGAGATTCTGACAGCACAAGTACAAGCACCAGCTCAAGTTCTGAAGACAATACGGTAAAAGAACTTGAGTATACCCTTTCTACCGACGGCGCATCTTACACGGTAAGCAGCATAGGCACTTGCGCAGATTCGGACATTGTTATTCCCGATACATACAACGGTCTGCCCGTAACAGCGATTGCGGAAAGCGCTTTTAAGGTTAAGATGCAGGTTGAAAGCATAGTAATCGGCAACAACGTAACTTCTATCGGCAGTGGCGCATTTTACAACTGCCATAAACTTATAAGCGTTACCATAGGCAGCAGCGTGACATCAATAGGCAGTAGCGCATTCTATGGGTGCGAAAAACTTATAGAAGTATGCAACTTGTCTTCACTCAGTATAACGGCTGGCAGCGAAGATAACGGATACGTTGCAGATCACGCCCTTTATGTTTACACGGCGAGCGGCTCAAGCAACTTGTTTACGCAGGGAGATTATCAATTCTTTAAATACACCTCTAAGGGCAACACAACGTATTATCTTGTAAGATATACAGGTTCGTCAACAGCGATTACGCTCCCCTCCCTTACAGTAGACGGCTCGTCCGTAGACTACGAAATTTATACCAACGCATTCTACAATGGCGATATAGTAAGTGCCTACCTGCCTGAATGTGTTATCGGGATAGCAAAAGGCTCATTCAATAACTGTTTTGACCTTACAAGCGTTACGGTAGCGGTTACAACTGGCTGGTACTGGGGAACAAGCAGATACACACTGTCTACAGAAGAAACCAGTGATGTAGCAAGCCCCAGCGTATTAGCGGAATCGCTTGCCGCAGGCGGTGGCGGTTATTACAGGGTGGTAGACTGAATAACGAACTAAACTGATTTAATATTGCTCAATACGCGAATTTAATTCACGTAAAATTTAAACTTTTCATAATCGGAGGAATTTTATGAAAAAGATTGTCACTTTATTACTCACAATTATGTGCTGCGTATGCTTATGCTTCGGCTTAGCCGCATGCGGCGATGGCAGTTCCAACGGAACAAGCACAAGTACAAGTACAAGCACAAGCTCAAGCACTTCGTCCGGCTCGAACAGCTCGAACAGCTCAAGCGGTCATACCCATACGCTTACCCACAAGGACGCAGTTGCTGCAACATGCACCACAGACGGCAACATTGAATATTGGTATTGTTCGGATTGCGGCAAGTATTTTTCTGACGAGGCGGCAACAAAAGAGATAACACTGGCAGAAACAGTAGTTACCGGCGGGCACGCCTACGGCACTACTTACTCATACGACCAAAACACGCACTGGCTGGAATGCTCGGGTTGCGGTGATAAAAAAGATGAAACCGCACATAGCTTTGATGGTTATACCTGCACAGTATGCGGATATGCAATGACGCCCAGCGAAGGTTTATCTTACACCATTTCTACCGATGGTTCTTATTACACTGTAAGCGGAATAGGCACTTGCGAAGATACGGATATTGTTATTCCTTCCACACACGAAAATATTGCCGTAACAGCGATAGCAACGAACGCGTTTAAACAACAAACGCAGATTACAAGCGTGTATGTGCCCGACAGCGTAACTCAAATCGGTAGTGGGGCATTCGGTGGGTGTTCTGGTCTTACAAGCATGACCTTGCCGTTTGTAGGCTCAAGTGCAAGCGCCAGCAGAGCATCAAGTTCAACGCTTTTCGGATATATCTTCGGCACAGAAGTAACCGCCAGCGACACATATACACAGCAGTTTTATTCAACAAGTGGCTACGCAAGATATTATTTACCTTATAATCTGACAACCGTAACAATAACCGGCGGTAGCTTATTCTATGGCGCATTCTATGCCTGCAAAAATCTTGAAAGCGTAACATTAGGCGAAAACGTTACTTCTATAGGTAACTGGGCATTCTATAACTGCACCTCGCTTGTAAGCGTTACATTGGGCAACAGCGTAACAACGATAAATGGTTATGCGTTCTACGGTTGCACCAAGCTTAAGAACTTAAATATACCCGACAGCGTAACTGAAATTGGAGATGGAGTATTCACAAGCTGCGATGCACTTACATATAATGAATACGAGGGCGGATATTACTTAGGCAACAACAGTAACAGCTATTTATATTTAGTTAAAATTGAAGATACAACCATAACAACATTTACAATAAACACAAACGCAAAATATATAGGTTCAGAAGTGTTTTTTAATTGCTCAGCGCTTGAAAGCATTACAATTCCCGACAGCGTAACTTATATCGGCGCTGCTGCGTTCCAAAATTGCTCGACACTTGAAAGCATTACAATTCCCGACACCGTAACTCATTTAGGTTCTATGGCGTTCAGAAATTGCACAGCGCTTAAAAATGTAACAATCGGAAGCGGCATAACAGCTATCGATGATTATATGTTCAATCGTTGCTCAGCGCTTGAAAGCATTACAATTCCCAGCACTATAACTTATATAGGTACTAATACATTCTATGCCTGCACAAAGCTTACAAGCGTAACATTTGAAGACACAAGTGGGTGGTATGTAACACCAGAGGGTTCATCAAACAAAAGTAGTATAGATGTAACCGATGCAAGCCAAAACGCAACATACCTTGAAGATACCTATTATAGGTACTATTGGACCAAAAGCACAAGCGAAAGCTAATTAAATAATTTTCAGCAAAAAAGCGGAGTCTTGCACTCCGCTTTTTATATTGCATTGCTGTTTAACCACTTGTAAGCGGTCGAATGATAGCTGAATATCAAGTTACTTAGATTGCCACGCAAACTACGTTAGCTCGCAATGACAAGTAAATTAGTGTGTCATTGCGATGAAGAACTACACCTTTACTTAATTACCTTATTATCTGAAAACCCCTCCTTCAATTCCTCCCCTTACATGGGAGGCAAGGGGTTGTCATTGCGAGCCGCTTGCGGCGTGGCAATCTAAGCCCATCGCCTTTCGGCTACCTTATCACCGCTTTACATATAGACGGCGCTTATTTCGTCATTCTGAGCGTAGCCGAAGAATCTCTCGAGAGCAACGATAGTTGCGGCTCGAGAAAAGCCAGGCAACAACGCCTTCCAATTATCATACCACCGCTTTATAAGCCTTCTCATTGTACTGGCTGTTTGAATTTTACCGTAAATGTGCTGCCCTCGCCCTCTCGGCTTTCTACAGAGATAGTCCAGCCGTGGCGGTGGCAAATTTTTCTTACCATGGCAAGCCCCAGGCCGAACCCTCCGTTCTTGCCGCTGTGCGACTTATCTACCGTAAAGAAACGGCTGAAAATCTTATCCATATTTTCTTTGGCTATGCCTATGCCCGTATCTGAAACGGCGAACCTTTCGGGCGTAAGCGTTACCGTTATGCTGCCGCCCTCTTTATTATAGCGTATGGCGTTGCGCATAAGGTTGCCCGCAAGCTCGCTCATCATCTCGTGGTTGCTCTGCACCACCACGCCGTCCTGTATTTCGTCTATAAACTTAACCTTCTTTTTGTCTGCCTCGGGCTGTAATATGGCAATCATCTCGCGGCAAAGTTTAGATAAATCCACCTCGTACGGGTTGATATTCATATTGTCTATTTCGCTGTAGTTTATTATGCAGGCAATAAGGTTTGTAAGCCGCTCACTCTGCTTTAATATAGTCTTGTAAGCGGCGTTCTGCTGTTCCTCGGTCATCATTCCCGCAGCGAGCAGTTCTGCATAGCCATGTATAGACGTAAGCGGCGTGTTCATCTCGTGCGTTATGTTGGATATAAACTCGTTTTTGGAATTCTGCGCCTGTTCCACAAGCTCCTTTTCCTCTTCAAGCTCCCTTATCTTTTTGTCCATTTCGGCGTTGCGTTCGTTAAGAATTTCGGCAATGGGCTGTAATTCGCTGTACTTTGTGGCGACGGGTTTACTTAAAGCCGCCTCCCGCGCGAGCTGCTCCACGGGGTTTAAAATAAACGTAGTGGCTATATAGGTGAATATAAGGCAAAGCAGCACGTCTATTACCATATAAATAATTATAGAGGGCAAGGCGTCGCCGAACAATGCCCAGTCGTTGGAAGACGGCATGCCTATACGCACGTAAACTGTAGCGCCGTCGTATGAAAACGCGCGGCAATAGTAAATCATATCTTCGCCCAAAGACGAGCTTGAACGTACCGCGTAACCCTCACCGTTTGCCATTGCCTCGGCAACCTCTTCCCTTTCCGAATGGTTTTCCAGCGAAGACACGTCGCTGTACCCGCTGTCGGCAATTACGTTGCCCTGCCCGTCTATTATGGTAATGCGAAGCCCGCCCAGCTGTTCGGAAAATCCGTCGGCGGCATCGCCCATACTGCCGTAACTTTCAAGGTCGAGCCCGTTCATATAAACACTTAAAGTGTTTTCCACGCTCTCTACCGAAGAATCGTAGAAAATCTCTACCGACGTAATGGCGAAAGCTATAAGCGCCACAAACATTATTATTATAGACACTATTAAAATGCGTTTTTTCATTTAAGCTCCATCAGACAATTCGTCCGCATATATCCCTGAAATAATAACAGGCAAAAGGCGTTTTGCGCTGTACCTTTTGCCCGATGTCTGCATTAATATATTCACGAAATAGAAAATTTATATCCCACGCCGAACACAGTTTCAAGTTCGGTTATGCCCAGCTTTCTCAGCCTTGAAATGTGGTTGTCGAGCGTACGCGTCTCGCCCTGCTCGTAGCCCCATACTTCCAGCAGAATAACCTCGCGCGGCATAACCTTACCCGCATTCTGCATAAGGTACTTTAAAAGCTCGAATTCCTTGCGGTTAAGCTCTACCTTTTCGCCCTTTATACGCACGTCCATCGTGTCGTATTCAAGCGTTACGTTGCCCACCGTGATGCTGTCGCTCCTTTTTTTGCGCCTTAAAGCGGCGTTTACCCTTGCGGTAAGTTCGAGCACGCTGAACGGCTTTGCCACGTAATCGTCTGCGCCGAGGTTGAGCCCGTTTACCTTGTCCGCCTCTTTAGAGAGGGCGGAGAGCATTATGCACGAGACTGAGGGATACCTCGCCTTTACCGTCTTTAACACGTCGAGCCCGCTGCCGTCGGGCAGCATTATATCCAGAAGGGCGACGTCGGGCACGCACGACTCCATTGCCGCGTAAAAATCTTTTATACAGGAAAAACTTTCCAGCTCTGTCCCGTTCATTTCGAGCGACACCCTCACAAGTCCGCTTATGCTGGCGTCGTCTTCAAGAATATATACTTTTCCGTTCATATTCCTATACTGCAATTCCCGTTATGTATTTAACTTTATTTATCTTCGAGCGAATGAGCCATTATACTTAAATGGTCCGCCGCCCTTTCTATATTGGAAACAAGGCTTACGAAAAGGCTGTTGTTTTCAGGCGAACACTCGCCGCGCGTCATGCGCTTCATATGGTCGGCAAGCAGCTGTTTCTTGCACGCGTCTATGTCGTCTTCCAGCTCGTCCGACTGTTTGATTTTTAAAACGTCGTTATTTTCGACTATGTTTACGACAAGCTCGTACTGCTCGTTAAGGATATTCATCATCTTTCTGAGATCGGCTTTTACGATATCTGAAAAATTGAGTCCTTCCTCCACTACTTTGCCCGTGTAGCCTAAAATGTTGTCGGCTATATCGGCAATACGCACTATGCTTATATTGTCGCCGTGCAGTCTGTTTATTATCTTTTCGTCGTTTAAAGAAACCTCTTTTGCCGACACTTCTATAAGATATTCGGTTATCTCTTTAGAAAGGCTGTTTACCTTTTCTATATCCTGTTTAACGCCGTCTATGGCTGTTTCGTCCTGGTTTATAAACGTTTCGAAAGCGGCGTTAAGCGATTTAACGGCAACGCCCGCCGTGTACGTGGTCTGTTTGACAAGCTGGCCTATGGCGATAGAGGGCGTATTGAGAAACCTGGGGTCCATGTAGCCTTCGCTTGCAGTAGCCTTTTTGTTCTTTTTCTTGCGGTCGGGTATAATTATCTCGCACAGTTTTACAAGATATTTTACAAACGGCAGATATATGGCGGTGCAAAGTACGTTAAACGTGGTATGGAAGAACGTTATGCAGGTGGTATCGTTACCGCCGAACCAGCCGTAAAGCATATCGTAGAACCCGTCGAATATGCACACGAACGGGAAAATTATAAGCGTGCCTATCACGTTGAAAAGCAGATGGTAAAGGCAGGCGCGTTTGGCGTTTGTGTTAGCGCCGAACGAGGATATTATAGAGGTAACGCAGCTGCCTATGTTTGTACCCATTATGACAAACAATATGCCGTTACCGCCGCCTCCGACTAAGAGCCCCGCCTGCGCCATAACGACCAGGACGGAAGTCACCGCGCTGGACGACTGCACTATAGCCGTGACGCCTGCGCCGATAAGCAGCAATAAAACGGGATTGGTTACCGACTGAAGGGCGGTTTTAATAGCCCCGTTAGAGGCAAGCCCAGACATAGAGCCCGACATTATTTCCAGCCCCACAAACACAAGCCCGAGCGAGGCAATAAGTATGCCCGACGTATTGAACTTGTTCTTTTTGCAGACCATGGTCATAACCAGCCCTACAAGCGTTAAAAGCATGGCGTAAAGCATTACGTCAAACTGGTCTAACCACACAAGCCAGCCCGTTATGGTAGTACCGATGTTAGCGCCCATTATAACGGCTGCCGCCTGAGTAAGCGTCATTACCCCGGCATTTACAAAGCCGACCACCATTACCGTGGTTACCGCCGACGACTGGAAAATGGCTGTAGCCAAAGCGCCCACGCCCACGCCCGCAAACCTGTTTGCAACGGCTTTGTTGAATAAGTTTCTCATCTTGGCGGCGGAAAGTTTTTGTATATTGTCCCCCAAAAACTTGAATCCCAAAAGGAACACGCCAATGCCAACCAAAAGCAATATAGCGCTTTCGGCTGTTCCCAACTCCCCAAAATTCATTATTTTCTCCTATGATGCACCTATATATTACCATTTACGTGTAATATATCTTTCACAAAGTTGTAAAAAAAATGTAAAATAATTTAAAAACTGTAAAAACTGCCGCCGCGGCTTTCCGCCCGCGGCGGCACATATCCCCTGATTAAGTTTTATTTACGTTATTCCCCGTATCCGTCGGGGTTTGTGCTCTGCCACTTCCACTGCGAAGCACACATATCCTCTATATCGTATTTTGCCTTCCAGCCGAGTTCTTTATACGCTTTGTCGCAGCAGGCGTAGCACTCAGCAACGTCGCCCGCCCTGCGCGGGGTAATCTGGTACGGCAGAGTCTTGCCGCAAGCCTTTTCGAAGGCGTGTATAAGGTCTAAAACGCTGTAACCCTTGCCCGTGCCAAGGTTATAAATGTAAAGCCCAGCCGTCTTGCAGCCCTCTATGGCGGCGATATGCCCCAAAGCGAGGTCTACGACGTGGATATAATCGCGCACGCCCGTGCCGTCTTTCGTGGGATAATCGTTGCCGAAAACGTTAATATGATCCCTGCGGCCGCAAGCCACCTGCGCGACGTACGGCATAAGGTTATTGGGTATGCCCTTGGGATCTTCTCCTATAAGCCCGCTCGCGTGTGCGCCCACGGGGTTGAAGTACCTTAAAAGCATGATAGTCCAGTCGGGCTGCGCCTTGTATAAATCTTTTAAAATATTTTCTATGGTGAGTTTTGTACCGCCGTAAGGATTGGTTACCGAAAGCCTGCATTCCTCGTCCAGAGGAAGTTTTTCGGGAACGCCGTACACCGTGGCGGACGAAGAGAATACTATCTTTTTAACGCCATGCGCCTGCATGCAGGAGAGCAATACCAGAGTGCCGTTTACGTTATTATCGTAATATTCAAGCGGCTTTTGCACGCTTTCGCCTACGGCTTTAAGCCCGGCGAAGTGTATTACGCAGTCAATAGGATTTTCATCGAAAATTTTATCCATAGCCTGTCTGTCGCGTATATCGGCGAGATAAAACCTGACTGTTTTACCCGTGATTTTTTCTACTCTTTGCAAACTTTTACGGCTTGCATTGCATAAATTGTCGGCAACGACAACACTGTATCCCCTGTCAAGAAGCTCAACAACGGTATGGCTGCCTATAAACCCAGCACCGCCCGTAACAAGAATACTGCCCATATTCCCTCCTTAAAACTCATATGCGCACATAATGATATGCACACACCTGGAAATCATTATACCATTAAATAATGCGGTATGTCAAAGGTTTTTGTAAAATTATACACAGGCACTTTAAAACAGGCAGCCAGCTCGTCCTACAGGGGGCAAGGAAAATGTCATTGCGAGGAGCGAGCGCATGCGAACGACGTGGCAATCTAAGCCGAAACGTCTTTCGGCTATCATACCACCTTTTAATAAGGCGAAAGTTATTAGAATAAACGTATTATTCTTAAACAACTAATCTGCCGTCCTGCCTGCTGGTCGCGAGTTCTCGCGAGATTGCCACGGGGTAGAGCCCCATCTAAGCCTTATTATCTGAAACCTT
>JAJQII010000085.1:3259-9026 GCA_021199295.1 Clostridia bacterium | reverse complement strand
GCCGTCCCGCCTGCTGTTCGCGAGTCCTCGCGGGATTGCCACGGGGTAGAGCCCCTCGCAATGACAGGTGGGTTTCTGCCGTTCTATCTATGTACGGCGGGCTTTCAGCTACCATACCACCGCTTTTAAAAACACTTAAAGACTTAACAAACAACGGAGTATACATATGACTTATAAAGTTTCTGCAATTATATGCGCGGCAGGCACGGGCGAACGTGCAGGGTTCGGCAAAAACAAACTGCTTACCCCGCTCGCGGGTGCGCCTGCCCTTTACCATACTCTTAAAAAATTCGATTTACATGAAGTAGACGAGGTTATAGTAGCCGCCTCCTCCCCCGACTATAAAGAAATCAAGGCGCTCTGCGCCCCGTTCGGGTACAACGTAATCATCGGCGGCAAGACAAGGTTCGAAAGCGTTAAAAAGGCGCTGGAAAAGGTTACTGGCGACATTGTTATAATACACGACGGCGCAAGGCCTTACGTTACCGACAAGATAATTAAAAGCTGTATAAACGGGGCTTCCACTTTCGGGAGCGCCGTGTGCGCCATTCCCGCCACAGACACCACCGCCATAGTTTACTACGGCGTAATTACCGACGTGCCCAAGCGCGAAAGCGTTTACTGCGTGCAGACGCCGCAGGGCTTTAATACCGACGCCATAAAAAAGGCGTACGAACTTGCCGAGGCAGACGGCAAGACCTTTACCGACGACAGTTCGGCATATTCTGCATACATCGGCATCCCCCACGTTATAGAGGGCGACAGGAAGAACATTAAACTTACCTACCGCGAAGACTTTTTGCGCGACGTTCCCGTGATATCCGCAGGCGGATGCGACAGCGTAGGCTTCGGCTGCGATACCCACGCCTTCGGCGGACTGAACAAATTTGTAACTCTCGCGGGAGTGAAGATAGAGTGCGACAGCTCGCTTGTAGCCCACAGCGACGGCGACGTAGTTATACATGCGCTTATGGACGCCATACTTTCAGCCTGCGGGCTGAACGATATCGGGCACTATTTCCCCGACACAGACAAGCGCTACAAGGGCGCTGACAGCACAAAACTGCTTGCAAAGGTAATGGCGCTTGCCGCCGAAAGCGGCTATTCGCTGCAAAACATTTCCATAACGGTGCAGGCGGAAAAACCCAGGCTTGCCCCCAGGATAGACGATATGAGGCAGAGTTTAAGCAATATCTGCGGCATACCCTGCGATCGTGTTGCCGTTGCCGCGGGCACGTGCGAAAAACTCGGCTTTGTAGGCGAGGGGCTGGGTATTACGGCATACAGCACGGTGCTTATGAAGAAAAACTAAAGACTTACGCGCCGCGATAAAGCGGTGCGTTTTTTTACAGAGGTATATATGGCTAAAAACGTACAGACGGTATACGTGTGCAGCGAATGCGGCGCGGTGAGCCCCAGGTGGCTGGGCAGATGCCCCTCGTGCCAGGCGTTCAACACCATGACGGAAGAAATTACAGCTCCCGCCCCCAAGGTACAAAAAACAACCCCGACTATGCCCAAAGCAACACCCCTTTCCAAAGTGGAATACAAAAGCTACGGGCGGACAAGTTCAGGCATTTCCGAATTCGACACGGTTATAGGCGGCGGCATAGTAAAGGGCTCGCTTATTCTTCTCGGCGGCGACCCGGGAATAGGCAAATCCACCCTGCTTACACAGATTGCCGCGGCACTATCCTCAAACCACAAGGTACTGTACTTCTCTGCCGAAGAGAGCTGTTCCCAGGTTAAGATGCGCGCCGAGCGGCTGGGCGCAGGCTGCGGGGACATGCTTTTGATCAACGAGACATGCATAGACGGGCTTGAGGCTGAACTGGACGGCGTGGAATTTTGCGTGATAGACTCTATACAGGCAGTATACACCGAAGACCTCTCCTCTTCGGCAGGCTCTGTGGGGCAGGTGCGCGAATGCGCCACCAGGCTAATGCGCATCGCAAAAAGCAGGGGCATCACCTTTTTTATAATAGGCCACGTTACCAAAGAAGGCTCGCTTGCAGGTCCTAAAGTACTTGAACACATTATGGACACAGTGCTTTACTTCGAAGGGGAAAACCAGGAAAATTACCGCATACTTCGTTCGGTAAAAAACCGCTTCGGCAACGTGAGCGAAGTGGGCGTGTTTGAAATGACCGACAGCGGCATTGTAGCCGTAAACGATTATTCGGGCATATTCCTGTCTGAAAGCAGGGGACAGGAAGCAGGCGCTGTGGTTACCCCCGCGCAGACGGGCAACAGGTGCATGAATGTAGAGGTGCAGACTCTTATTTCCAAAACGACATTCGGGCAGCCGCGCAGAATGTCGCTGGGCATAGACTACAACAAACTTGCCCTTCTTACCGCCGTACTGGAAAAAAGATGCGGCGTGCATCTGGGCAGCTACGACGTTTACGTAAACGTTATGGGCGGTATGAGGCTGAACGAACCTTCGGCAGACCTTGCAGTGTGTGCCGCCCTCGCCTCCTCTTACCACGACGCGCCCATAGATAAATACACGGCGGTGTTCGGCGAAGTAGGGCTTACGGGCGAGGTAAGGGCAGTTTCTTACGCCGAAAAACGGGTTGCCGAATGTATAAAGATGGGATTTAAAAAGGTACTCGTGCCTGCAAAAAATATGAAGTCTATGACAAAGTATTTAGATAAAATAGATATAGTGCCCGTGCTGTACGTGGGTACTATGGTAAAAGCCCTGTTTAAAAACTGAATTTAAAACTTTTTGGGCGTACTGCTTTCGCGGTACGCCTTTTATATTGCCCAAACTTAAAATTATAATAAAATATGTGTATAATTACCTGTAAAACTTGCACAGGGCACAAAAACATGTTAAAATTGTTCTATAAGTATTTTCGGAGATTATGAAGATGTTAGAAAAGAAATTTGCCAGGTACGCGCGAGCTGTGGGCGACGAACGCGAAAGGCAGATGCTGTTCCAGAAGTACAAGACGGCGTTTATTATGTTTGTAATATTCCTTGCCATCTGCTTTGCGGTAATAGCCCTTACCCTGCTGATACCGTATATCGGGGACGTGTTTATTACGCTGTTTTTCGTCGGTTTGATATTTGCATGGATAGGCACGGGCATAGCCGCCATATGCCTTTGGGTTTCCTTTAAAAGCACGTATAAACGGATTTTGCAAAGACCCGCCTGCGACGGCGAAATGCCCGAAGTTACAGCCTACAGAGAAAAGAGCGTGCAAGACGGCAAAACCACCTTTAAAAAACTTTGGTGGGCATGGCTTGTTTTCGGCATATGCGTGGCAGGATTTATCGTCTGCATAGTCATAGACTCTATGCAGAACCCCGACGGCGGCACGGGCGTATGGGGCTACGTATCTATGGCGCTGCTGTTTATAGGCGTTATGACAATCTTCGCGGCATACCTTTTTTACAACAATAAAAAACTTACAAAGGGTGAAACGCTTGAACAGCAAACTTCTGCCGACGCACAGGCTATAGACAGGGCGCAGGGGCGGGAAACAGAATATAATATAAAATCCGACCCCAATTTGCAGACCTATAAATACCTTTTCCCCGACAAAGAGCTTTTCGCCCAGGCAGAAGCGATAGGAAAGAAATATACCAGGGTAACGGGCATTGCTGCGATAACTTCCTGCATTGTAGCTATGATAGCTATGTTTGCCCTGTTACTTTCAGGATATATGGGCATGAATATATCAGGCTACGCTATACCTGTGGCATTCACGCTGATATTTATGGCTGTATTTACAGCGACATACCCGCTTAAAAGAAAACTTGCCGCCATAGAACTTAAGCAGAAAGAACAGCTTGAAACCAACCCTCTGTACGCCAAAAATCTTGAATGGTACAGGCTGTACGAAAGTTTTTCCCGCTTCAAAGGCAAGATATATGTCATCTTCTTTATTATCGGGCTGGCGCTCGGCTGGGTACTCGCAATTCTGTTCCCTTCAACCGTGTGGTCGCTTACAGCTTTAATACCCATAGTCGCGGGACTGTTTATAAACAACAGGCTGGTTAGAGATTTAAGGCAGAAAGCCATACCAATAGAAAAGGAAATCGACGGGCAGGCAAATCCCGGATAAAACCAAAGGCACGGATATCCGTGCCTTTAATTTTATATATTAATCTGATTACGCCCTGCCAGTGTTTATTATCATCTTGCGCAACCGCGCACAGTCATCGCCGCCAGGTATGCAGTCCAGCCTGAACTGCCAGTTGCCGCTTGCGGTAGACGGCGTGTTCATCCTGCTGCCGTTATCCAGCGCGAGCAAGTCCTGCACGGGTATAACGCTTATCTGCGATTTTGTGCCGAACGCGCAAGCGCACAGCGCACGGGCAGCGTCCCTGCGGGTTACAACGGGGTAGCGAAGCCCCTCCCCTTTGAGCGCTTCCCTCAGGCACTTTGCAAAGGTAGCAAACTGTCCGTCAGTCATATTTTCCATAAAGCCGAGGGCGGTGTCGTTATCGTGCGTGCCCGTGTATGTAACGGAATTTTCGGTGACAAACTTGGGCAGATACTCGTTATTTTCGTTGCCGTCGAAGGCGAACATTAAAATCTTCATCCCGGGGAAACCCGTGCCGTCGCGCAGAGCTACCACCCCTTCGTCTATAATGCCCAGGTCTTCGGCGATAACGTTCAGTTTCCCGAGCCTGCGTTCTGCCGCTTGGAAAAGGGATATCCCAGGCCCTTTTGCCCATTCGCCCGTTTCGGCGGTAGGCGCTCCGTAAGGTATTTTATAGTATCTGTCGAAGCCGCGGAAGTGGTCTATCCTTACCACGTCGTACAGCGCGAGAGCGCTCTCCATGCGCTTTATCCACCAGTTATAGCGGCTCTTTTTCAGCTTATCCCAGTTATAAAGGGGATTGCCCCACAGCTGCCCCGTCTGCGAAAAATAGTCGGGCGGAACGCCTGCCACCGCCACCGGGTTAAGGTCTTCGTCCAGCTCGAAAAGTTCTGGGCAGCCCCACACGTCTGAAGAATCGTATGCGACGTACAGGGGGATATCGCCTATTATTTTTATGCCCTTGCCGTTTACGTAACTTTTAAGCCTGTTCCACTGCCTGAAAAACTCGTACTGTAAAAATATCCAGAAGTTGTACTCGCCTATGTTTTGCGATTTAAATTTTGCCAGCGCCTTTTTATCCTTAAATTTGTACTCGTCGGGCAAGGTGTTGAACGTGCCGCCGTATTTCTGTTTGAGCGACATAAACAACGCATAATCTTCGAACCCGCCGTTTTTTTCAAACTCTTTAAATTCAGCGCCGCTTACGTCAAAGCGGGAAAAGGCTAAGCGCAAAGTCTTGTACCTTTGCACGTACAGCCTGCCGTAATCGATATTGCCGCAGGGCATGGCGGCTTCTTCCAGCTCGTCTTTCGTTAAAAGGCCGCAGGCGGCAAGTTCTTCAAGGTCTATAAAATAGGGGTTGCCCGAACGGCAGCATACCGACTGGTAAGGGGAATCGCCGTACCCCGTCTGCACCAGCGGCAAAATCTGCCAATATTTTACCTTAGCCCTTGCAAGAAAATCGGCGAACTTATACGCTTCTTTGCCAAGGCTGCCTATGCCGTACCTGTTGGGAAGCGATGATATGTGGCAAAGTATGCCCGCGCCCCGTTCAAAAGTCTGTTTCTCCATATATTCCCTTATCCCATAATAATCGGGGGGGGGGGGGGGGGGGGGGGCCCGCCATTTTAAAATTTTTTTTGTGTGGGTTTGACCCAAGGGACGGTGCCGACGAATTAGAGGGGGTGGGTGGGGGGGGGGGCCGTAGA
>JAJQII010000085.1:0-3249 GCA_021199295.1 Clostridia bacterium | reverse complement strand
AAAGTCTGTTTCTCCATATATTCCCTTATCCCATAATAATCGGGGGGGGGGGCGGTGTCCGTCCCCTTAAATTTAAAATATTTTTTTGAAGCGTTCCATAGCTTCAGCGGTTTTTTCGTAGGTGTTGAAAGCCGTCAGGCGGAAATACCCCTCGCCGTTTTTGCCGAAGCCCGATCCGGGAGTACCCACCACGTTAGCTTTTTCAAGCAGCCTGTCAAAGAAATCCCAGCTGGGCATGCCGCATTTAAGCCATATATAGGGGGAATTTTTGCCGCCCGTATGGTAAATGCCCATACTCTCAAGCACGCCAGATATAAGGTTTGCGTTCTTCTGGTACGCCTGTATATTTTCGCGGCACTGCCTTATGCCTTCTTCAGAATAGGCAGCCTCTGCCATTCTCTGCTGGATATAGCTCGTGCCGTTGTATTTTGTCGACTGCCGCCTTGCCCACATCTTGGCGAACTTACCGCCGCAAAGCTCGTCGGGTACTACGGTGTAACCGCAGCGCGTGCCCGTAAAGCCTGCCGTCTTGGAAAACGAACACAGCTCAACGGCGCAAGTCCTTGCCCCCTCTACGGCGAAAATGCTTCTGGGAACGTCGGGCTCGGTTACAAACGCCTCGTATGCGGCGTCAAAAATAATCACTGCGCCGTTGGCGTTTGCGTAGTCTACCCACGCCTTTAATTTTTCATAACTGAACGCCGCGCCCGTGGGGTTGTTGGGCGAGCACAGGTATATGATATCGCACTTTACGTTTTTATCGGGCAGGGGCGCGAAGTCGTCGCCCTCGGTTGAATCGCAGAAAATAACCTTTCTTCCGCTCATCACGTTGCTGTCCAAATACACGGGGTAAACGGGGTCGGGTATAAGCACCACGTTGTCGTCGCCGAACATATCCACAATATTGCCGCAGTCGCTTTTAGCGCCGTCAGACACGTGTATTTCGTGAGGGGCGACTTTTACGTTAAACGCGGCATAGTAGCGGCTGATTGCATCCCGCAAAAAGTCGTAGCCCTGTGAATCGGGGCTGTACCCGCGGAAGGTTTCAGCCCTGCCCATTTCCTCTACCGCCTTAACGCCTGCCTCTACAACGCAGGGCGCGAGGGGGCGGGTAACGTCGCCTATGCCGAGCTTTATTATATCCGCAGAAGGGTTCTGCGCCGTAAACTTTTTAACGCGGTTGGCAATTTCCACAAAAAGGTAGCTGTTTTGAATGTTATCGTAATTTGCGTTGAGTTTCATAAATAATCCTTTTACGTTAATTCGGGCATATATGCCGCCCTTTTTAATTTTTTATATATTTTTAGCCTTGTTTTTTACTGCCGCGCTTATAAATTCGCGGAACAGCGGATGGGCTTTCTGCGGGCGGGATTTAAATTCGGGATGGAACTGCACGCCCACGAAAAAGTCGTTTTCAGGCAGCTCTACCGCCTCTACCAGAAGTCCCGAAGGAGATGTTCCAGCAATCTTCATCCCAGCCTTTTCTATCTCCTCGCGGAAGTCGTTGTTGAATTCGTATCTGTGGCGGTGGCGTTCGGATATCTCGTCCGCGCCGTAAGCCGCCTTCATCTTTTCGCCTAAAACCTTGCAAGGATATGCGCCGAGGCGCATCGTGCCGCCCATCTTCACACCCTTCTGGTCGGGCATAAGGTCAATTACGGGGTGCTTTGAGTTGGGATTGAATTCCGACGAATTGGCGTCCTTATATCCCAGAACGTTACGCGCGTACTCAATTACAGCCGTCTGCATGCCAAGGCATATGCCAAGGTAAGGTATATTGTTCTCGCGGGCGTATCTGGCACAAAGTATCTTGCCCTCTATGCCCCTGTTGCCGAAGCCTCCGGGCACAAGTATGCCGTGAACATCGCCCAGCATTTCAGCCATATTTTCTTCGGTAATTTCTTCGGTGTTCACCCACTTTATATCTATCTTCGCGGCATTCTCGTAGCCTGCATGCGCAAGCGCTTCAGCCACCGAAAGATAAGCGTCGTGCAACTGCACGTACTTGCCGCAAAGGGCAATCTTTACCGTCTTGTCGCGGGCGTCTATGCGGGCAAGCATCTTGTTCCACTCTGTAAGGTCTATTACCCTGGGGTCGAGCTTGAGCCTGTTGCACACTATCTGAGAAAAATGGCTCTCTTCGAGCATTATGGGCGCTTGGTACAGTACAGGAAGGGTTAAATTTTCTATGCAGCATTCGGGAGCAACGTTGCAGAACATAGAAATTTTCCCGCGAACGTCGGGCGGCATATGCGCGTCCACGCGGGCTATGATAATGTCGGGGTTGATGCCCATGCCCTGCAGTTCCTTTACAGAGTGCTGCGTGGGCTTGGATTTAAATTCTTCCGAACCTGAAATATAGGGCACTAACGTAACGTGTATAAAGCAGCAGTTATCCCTGCCTACTTCGCGGGCAACCTGCCGTATCGCCTCGATAAACGGCTGGCTCTCTATATCGCCTATAGTACCGCCTATTTCGGTAATAACAACGTCTGCCCCCGTGGTCTTACCTACGTTATATATAAAGGTCTTTATCTCGTCGGTAATGTGGGGAATTACCTGCACCGTCTGGCCGAGGTATTCGCCGTTACGCTCTTTATTAAGCACGTTCCAATAGACCTTGCCCGTGGTAAGGTTAGAATATTTGTTAAGATTTTCGTCTATGAACCTTTCGTAATGACCAAGATCAAGGTCGGTTTCCGCCCCGTCGTCGGTAACGAACACCTCGCCGTGCTGGTAAGGGCTCATCGTGCCCGGGTCTATGTTGATATACGGGTCAAGTTTTTGCGAGGCAACCTTATACCCCCTGCATTTTAAAAGCCTGCCGAGGGATGCCGCAGTAATACCTTTGCCGAGTCCCGAAACAACGCCGCCTGTTACGAAAATATACTTTGTCATATGTTATCTCCCGTACGCATTAAAATTTATTTAAAAATAAAAACACTTTTTATTGTAACATATAAAACCTGTTAAAGCAACCCCATTTAACAAACTAATTGCATTGCAAATTATTTTCATAAAAAAGACCGCTTAAATTAAGCGGCAAAACAGGCAATTATAAATTTTTCCAAAAAAAGCATACATTTCCTGAAAACTTTTAGGAATGTGTTATTGCGAGGCTTTGTAAAAGCCGTGGCAATCTAAGCTGAATAACTTTCAGCTATCATACTACCGCTGGCGAACGACCGTTCCCCCTCGTCATCCTGAGCGGAACGTAGCGCAGCGAAGTGCAGTCGAACGGATCTCTCG
>JAJQII010000029.1 GCA_021199295.1 Clostridia bacterium | reverse complement strand
AATATTTTCCGTTTTTGTACGGTTACGGTAACCGTTGCGGGCGGCAATATCTTTCTTCGTCCGCAATCCCTATGCGTACAAAGGGACTATAATTATTTAATTTTTTATTTTTATATTAAGTTGTAGTTTTTTACATTACGCCCTTATCGCTGCGGCTGGACTTAAAAGACGTGGGTTTAAGGCTTTTCTTATCTCTTGACTTCTGCAATAAAGAGAGGAACTCGGCGAGATAGACGGCTAATATATCTTTTACCGCCCGATACGCTGTCCCGTATTTTTCTTCCCGCTCTTTGTTCTCTTGCAAGAGTTTAAATAAACTGCCGTTATCCTTATTCTTTATGTCAAGTTCATATTTGAGTTTGACGTTTTCCGCCCGCAAAGATTTTATAACCTCATTTTTGCCGAACATAGGGATAGGCTCGTCCGCCGCAGATTTCATATCAGACTTTAACCCGGCAAGGTCGTCTATCTCGGTTTGCAACTTTGCCTTTTCGCCTTTCATACCGTCAAGAGTGATGGCGGTTTTATCGTACTCTTGCTTTTGGATACGGGTTTGCTCGTCTATCTCTGCGGCTCGTTTCTCTGCGGCTTCTATAATCTTTTTCGCTTTAAGTTCCGCCGTTGCAAGATGATGGGCAGTGCTGCCTATAATTCCGCGTTCAAGCCCGTACTTTATGCCAACTGCTTCGTGAAACTCCGTCTGCAATATAGATAACTTCTTTTTATCGTACAGTGCCTTACTGCATAATCTACCGTCTACTACGGGAATAATATTCAAGTGCAGGTGCGGAGTGGTTTTGTCCATATGTACGATGGCGGAGATTATATTTTCTTCCCCGTACTTGTCCGCAAAGAATTTTACACTATCCGTAAAAAATTCCTTCTGTTCCGACGTGGACAATCCTTCAAAAAATTTACCGTCGCTGCTTATTACAAACGAGTTCATAATTACCGCATCTTTTCTCGGTTTGGTCTTTAAGTCAAGGCTTTTAATTCTATCATTGATAAACTCCGTGTAAGACATATCCCTTTTGATGATATGGTAATTGTCGTTGGTGCGGGTGCTGTCTATCTGCGGGTTATCTCCCTGATAAGTTTCGTCCCGTTCGTTCTCTCGTTCGATAGGGGCGACATCTGTTTTATGGTATTTCTCCATATGACATACTAAATAGCTTATATTTGTTTCCTCCTAATTTTCAATATTTTCAGCCGAAAAGCCCTCGGCAGAGCCCACGGCTTTGCGCCAGCAAAGTGTAGTGAACTACACTTCTCGTCAACGCAAACTTTGCTTTATGCCGTCTATGCAAGCATACACGGCAACTTCGCGCCGTTGCGTTTCCTCTTCCCAAAAAATCTTTGCCACGCAAATCTTTTTCGGGAGTCCTGAAAAGTTTACAGTCCATAAAAACATTTTGCTTGGCGTTTGCTTCGCTATATTTTTGTTATGATTTTGTAATTCAAGGTGGTCTTATGGTCATAGTTATTCCTCCGAATTTTGTTTTATATTTGCTTATATCCACACCGAAAGGTATGGGATGTTACCGTAAAAAGACACGTAAAAAGCCGACGAGAGTAAACGTACTCATCACCGACTTCAGACCTTGTTTAACACATTGTTCTATGGTGGTCAGCCATTCTATTTAGTTTTTATTTTTGTAGGGCTTTTGTACAGTATTAGTCTAAAAAATTGTACCACAAAAAAGCCCTCGCTTTGACCTTTTTAAAAAACCGTCAAAACGTCTGCCGCAGAGCATCTGCTCACGGAATCGCGGCAGTCCTTACTTCTGACAGAGATTATTTACAAATATCCCAGCCTTGGACAATGGTACTACTATTTTATGCTGTAACAAACTGCAAATCAATATCGCCGTTGTTTACATTAACTTTCAACAACTTGCTTCCTGAAGCCTTACTTACAAGATTACTGTCGCCTTTTTTGATAGTAATATCAAGGATATACTCTTCATATGTACCCACGATATTGCCGCTGACATTTCCATCTTTTGCTGAAAGACTTGTTGTTCCGCTTACCAACAAACTTCCAACTTGTACGCTACCGCCGTTTGAATATAACGAACAATCTCCGCTTATTGCAATGCCGGGTAGGACAATATCAAAGTTAGTTGTTTGCACGGAAAGGCTTTTAAGAGTGCTTTCGGGAAGATATACAGTGATTACACGTTGATCCCTGTTTCCGCTCGTACCAAAGAAGTCATACCATTCTTTACTGTTGTTCTGGCTGATAGAAAGCACTTCGCCCGTTACGGTAAAATTATAATTTTCTTTGTCGTTATAATAATAACTTACCGAAACCTTATTATCGGTACTTTCTCCGAATACAACTTTTCTATCTTCCACGTCAATAGAAATAGCTGTAACTTCTTCTGTTGCGGCATATGTAGCCGAAGTATACTCTTTGGATGAACATCCCGAAAAGCAAACCGCTAAAGTGGTAATAGACAAAATTATGCAAAGAGTTAAAAGTTTTTTCATAGAAATCCTCCTGAAAGGCGTTTACTTGCGCCCATTTTTTTGTTATAATGGCATTGTAAAGCTTTGTGTAACACAAAAGTCAAGTATTTAAAGGAAATTTTATGGAAAAATTTTTTTCGATAGGCGATGCCGCCAAGGAATGCGGAATGACGACAGAAACGTTGCGCCATTACGACAGAATAGGACTTGTTTCACCTGAAATTAAAGACAAATTTACAAAATATCGTTACTACAGCGCGGATGATTTAGTAAAATTAAAAACAATTAAAATGCTTAAAGTAATGTCTATTCCGCTTGATGAAATAAAGCGGCTTTTATCAATGGACGATTTACAAAAAGTAACCGACACTTTTTCACGCTTTGAGAAAGAAGTGCAGACAAAGATTCAGCAATTAAATGAAGGCCTTGAATATATGCGGCGCGTGAAGGGCATATATGAAGACCTTGTTTCTATAAGTGAAAAACACGATGATGGTTATATTTATAAACAGTATTTCCCTGAACGGAAAATGCTTATTGCGCCACCCGAAGAAAAATTATGTGCGGCGAATTTATGGCGTTATCACGATTTATTTTATAGTTTTTTAGGTGAACAAGCAAATTGTTTTACATTCTCAGATAAGGCTTTTTTATTTGAAACTGATAAGGAACAACTCGCGGCTGAATGTATAAATTATAATGAAAATTGTAGAAATATCGTTGTTATGCCTGCGGGTGAATATTTTTGTGTGATTAGTAATGCTAAAAACGATGCTTTCACCTCTATCAAAAATAAGGCGAAAGAACTTGGAAAAGCTATCTGCGATTGGCATATTGATGAAATTATTATTACGGGAATTTTAAAATGGAAATATTGCATCCAAGCTCTTATTTTAGAATAATAGTTGTAAGCCACGCGTTAATATAACATCATACCTTGACTGCTTTGCCGAAATTTTGTAATTTTTTTGGCTTATACCTTCCTTATTGAATGCAATCATTCCATCACGTTATACTCACAAGATAAAAATTTGCAAGAAAAGTGCAAGGATTCAGTCATTTTATATTTGTGCTGTAGCTTATATAATTATGCCAAAAAGGAGAGTAAGCTATGGTATATACGGAATTTGTTTGCAGAATATTGCTTGCGCTTGGGCTTGGTTTTGCAATAGGGCTAGAGCGTCAGCTTACGGGACATTCGGCAGGGATACGCATAAACGTGCTTATATGTATGGGTTCAGCGTTTTTTACGCTGTTTCCGCAGCTGTTTGGTTCGGATCAAACATTTCGCGTAGCCGCCGCAATCATACAGGGAGTCGGCTTTTTGTGTAGCGGCGTTATCTTTAAAGAGAGCGCGTCCGTGCGCGGAATCAATACCGCCGCAACGCTTTGGTGTACTTCGGCGATAGGCGTGCTTTCAAGTTCAGGTATGTATGCGATAGCCGCGACCGCCGCAGGAATACTTATATTATCTAATATTTTACTTCGTCCGCTTGCCCGTAAAATTATGCCGTTAAGCCGCGACGACGAGAGCGAAAAGAAGTATAAAATATCGGTAACTTGCCAGGAAAAAGCAGAATTAAATATCAGAATGATGCTTATAAACAGCAATACCTGCAAAACGCTCTTTTTGACTAACCTTGAAAGCGGCGACGTCGTCGGCGATAAAATTGAAATAGTCGCGGAATACGATTCAGTTGGCAAACCCAAAAACCGCTTGCTTGAAGGTATAGTCGGACAACTGCTTACCATTCCCGAAGTGGTAAACGCCGGTTGGGAAATACTGTAAAAGCTGACAGCCCGATTTATATCGGGCTGTCAGCTTTTATTTTTTATGCTTTGTTTTTTTATCTTTTTTGTTGTTCTTTTTAGATTTGTCGGGGAAGTTCCAGTAAACCACGTTCATTACTATTACTACCGCAAGGCAGACCGCCATACCTATCCAAAATCCTATATCAACGCCCCAAAGCGTTGCCATCAAAATATTTGTCATTTTACGCCTCCTTTACAATAGTTCGCCGTACCGTTTTGTATATGCCATTTTGATACTTGTCGCAAGCGCCATATACAGTAAAATACATATAGCAAGATAGGCAAAATACACTGCGGGCAGGCTTACAAATCCGAGCGTAGTACCGAAAGGCGTAAACGGAATTATGGTAAGCACAGCTATCCCCGTAAACGTAAGCAACGTTACGGGCGCGGAAGCGCGGCTCTGTATAAACGGCACTTTGGGCGTTCTTATCATATGAATTACGAGCGTCTGACTCCACATAGACTCTACAAACCACCCCGCCTGGAACATAGCTACATATTTTGTCTGCAATTCTATAAGTTCCGTGCCCGCGTAATGGTTTGCCAGGTCGTTGTAAAGTACCCCGTTTGATACAAACTGCGGGCATATAATAAAGTACATTACAAGGTAAGTCGTCCAATCGAAAATCGAACTCGTTGGCCCTATCCATATCATAAATTTGCCGACGGACGAAGCGTCCCACTGGCGCGGCTTTTCGATAAATTCCTTATCCACATTATCCCAAGGGATTGACGTGCAGGAAAGGTCGTATATAAGGTTAAGGAATATAAGATGCACGCTCGCCATAGGCAGGAACGGCAGCAGCGCCGCGGCCGCTATTTCAGAAAACATATTTCCGAAGTTTGACGAGGCCGTCATCTTTATATACTTTATCATATTAGCGTAGGTCTTTCTGCCTTCGATAATGCCCTTTTCAAGCACCATCAAATCCTTTTCAAGCAGGATTATGTCCGCGCTCTCCTTGGCTATATCCACGGCGGTGTCAACCGAGATTCCTATATCCGCGTTTTTCATCGCATCGGCGTCGTTGATGCCGTCGCCCATAAAGCCTACGGTGTGCCCGCCCGCTCTTAACGCGGTTACAACCCTTGCCTTTTGGTCGGGCGTGAGTTTTGCAAATATGTCGCAGGTTTCAGCGGCTTTTGTAAGTTCTTCGTCGTCAAGTTTATCAAGTTCGCTGCCGACAATCATATTGCTTACTTTAAGCCCTACCTGCCGGCAGATAGTGCGGGTAACTTTTTCGTTATCGCCCGTGAGAATTTTTACTCTTACGCCGTAAGAGGCAAGTGCGCGTATCGCCTGCGCAACCGATTCCTTGGGCGGATCTAAAAAGGCGAGATAGCCCAAAAGCACCATATCGCATTCGTCTTTTACCCCAAATGCGCCTACGGGGGAAGGGTTGCTTTTTTGCGCAATTGCAAGCACGCGGAATCCTTTGTCGTTCAGTCCGTCTACCGTCTTTAATATATTTTCGCGCACTTCTTTTGTAAGTTCCACGACTTTACCGTTTACTTCGGCAAAAGCGCATACCGATAGCATTTCTTCAACCGCGCCCTTCGTTACCATCTGCGTTTTGCCGTTTTTATCGCTTACTACGGTAGTAAGCCTGCGGCGGGTAAAATCGAAGGGAATTTCGTCAATTTTACGGTAAATTTCCGAAAGGTCTGAAAGGCTTTTATCCGCAGCTTCCATTTCTTCCGTCTTTTTTATAATAGCTAAATCCATAAGGTTTTTGTAACCCGTCTGAAAGTAGCTGTTTAAGTACGCATGCCGCAAAACTCTTACGTCGTCTTCGCCGTTTACGTTAAGGTGGTATTCCAGGACTACTTTATCCTGCGTAAGCGTACCCGTTTTATCCGTGCATAAAACGTCCATAGCGCCGAAATTCTGTATGGAATTGAGATTTTTAACTATCGTCTTTTCCTTGCTCATTGAAACCGCGCCCTTTGCAAGACAGGTGGTAACAATCATAGGCAGCATTTCGGGGGTAAGCCCTACGGCGATGGATATGCCGAACAGGAACGCCGACAGCCAATCGCCCTTGGTTATGCCGTTTATCACGAATACGACGGGAACCATAATAAGCATAAAGCGGATTAAAACCCACGATACCGCGTTGACTCCCTTTGAAAAACTTGTTTCAACCGCTTCCCCAGCCACGGCAGACGCCATAGAACCGAACAGAGTGTTGTCGCCTACGGCAACCGCGACGGCTGTCGCGCTGCCTGAAACGACGTTGCTGCCCATAAAGGCTATGTTGTCGTATTCGGTGACGGAATCCTTTTCAGCAGCGCATGTGAGGCAGCTCTTTTCCACGGGGTTGCTCTCGCCCGTAAGCGACGATTGGCTGATGAACAAGTCGTTGGACTGCAGAACACGCACGTCCGCGGGAACTATGTCGCCCGTTGAAAGGTGAACTATATCGCCCGCCACAAGTTCGTCCAGGGGTATTTCAATCTTGCCCTCTTCCTTGCGCGTGACCGTGCAGGTGGTTGTAATCATCGCCAGCAATCTTTCCGCCGCGTTTCCGCTCCTCGATTCCTGAACGAAGCGCATCATACCCGATATAAATACCATAGCCATAATTATAACCACGGTAAGATAGTCGAAGTCCTCGGGATCGCACCCGAAGAGCGAGAACGCGGGTAAAATCATATCCGTTATTGCGGATACCACCGCGAGGAACACCAGAATAGCTGTGAACGGGTTTACGAACGCGTCCACAAGTCTTCTGAAAAGCGACTTCTTTTTCTCGTGCGTGACCTTGTTCGTTCCGTATAAATCGCGGTTTTCTTTCACCTTTTCATCGTCAAGTCCGCAAAGCGCGGAATTATAACGCGAAGGGACTTCGCCCGTTGGCGTCATCGCGGCTTTCGCGAGTAACGCGTTTTGCGCGTCGCGTATCTTTGCCCTTTCGGCAAGCTGGCGCGCGGTAAATTTTTCTTTTTTAGCCATATAAAACCTCCTTTTCTCGTGAATTTGTTTTTGCATTGCTGTGCAAAAACAAACTTCACGATTTTTAAAGACAAACCATTCTCAGCGTAAACGCCTACGAATGTTTTTTCTTTCTTGCGGGCATTTGATTTAGCGTAGGTATTATATAATGCCCGCAATTCAATCTTTTACCATAAAAATATCGGGTTTTGGGCATAACAAGTGAAGCCCAAAACTAATTATTATTTTTAGATATTAGCCACAAATTGCTGTCGCAATTATGTGATAAATAAGGTAGTAAAATATTTAATCTTTGTCGTTTTTGTAGCGGCGGCTTTTTGCTATATAAATCACGTCGGCGACACACAAAACGATCCATATGGTCATACTTATAAAAAGTGCTTTTTCTCTGAACGTTTGCCAAAAGCCTGCTGTAATCAATACCGCGCTGCCAAGAATTATCATTATTCCTATGTTGCGGCATAATCTCTTTACCTTTATTTTGCCGTTTTGTTTTTTGGCGCGTTTTAATTCCGGAAAAAGGTAGTCGCCTTTGCCCACGAATATCAGAATACCAAAAAATAAAAAAACAAAGCCCATACCAATACATAATTCATTCATAGCCGCCTCCTTTTGCGCTTGTATCAGCGTTTTTTCTTATTATAATAAAAAAACGCAGGGAATCGCCATGGCTTAAGCCTTGCTAATTCCTTGCGTTTGTGCAAGATTTGATTTTTAATTTATTTTAATTATCGCTGAATTTATAGCCGATACCCCATATCGTTAGTATGTATTCTGGTTTATCGGGGTTAATTTCTATCTTCTTGCGCAGTTTGCGGATAAAAGCCATTATGTTGCTGTCGTCAAGCAGATAATTCTGTTCCCATACGGCTTGGTAAATCTGCTCTTTGGTAAACACCTCGCCCTTGTTTTTCGCAAGAAATAGCAGTATATCAAATTCCTTAGGCGTTAAAATAATCTCTTCATCACCGCGCGTTACCTTGCGCGCCGCGGGGTAAATTTTTAGATTTTTGCAACCTAAAACAACGGGACTGAATGCCATATCGCCCTGCATACCTATCATAAGCGAAGATATATCTCCCGACAAAAGGTCGGCAAACGACGTGCAAAGTTCATTGCCGTTTATATCATGCGGAGCGCCGTTAAGCGAGTCCATAAGCCAGTTTATCAAAGAAGGATCGGCGTTTACAAACGCTATGTTCTTTTTCATATCGCGCCTCCTATAATAGTTCGCCGAAGCGTTTTATATACAATTTTTTCGCGGCTGACATTATTAAAAGATAGCTTACAACCACCGCCGCGAGAAAACCGAAGTAGTAAACGGGCAAAGCGGTAAAGCCCAGAAGTTCACCGACGGGAGTTATTGCCAGCACGGTAAATAAAATTATGCCGCATATGGTAATTACCGTTACGCCCGTCGCAGGGCGGCTCTGCGCAAAAGGTATTTTTTTAGTCCTTAAAAGGTGCAGAATTGCTACCTGCGTCCACATTGATTCCAAAAACCAGCCCGTATGGAATAGTGAAATAAACGTCAGCCTTTGCGTTTCGCCAAGCGCGGCGTAGCTGCCGCCGCACACGTCGGGGCATAACACAAAGTATAAAAACGCAAACGTTATAATATCGAACAGTGTGCTTATCGGTCCGAAACACAGCATAAACCTTTTTAGGTTTTTACCCGACCATTCATAAGGTCTTGCAAGCATTTCACTATCGACGTTATCCCACGGCAGTACAAGACATAAAGTGTCGTAAAGTAAGTTTAAAAACAGAAGCTGCAGTGCCGCCATAGGCAAAAACGGCAGAAG
>JAJQII010000117.1:3134-9101 GCA_021199295.1 Clostridia bacterium | reverse complement strand
GGGCGAGCCCCTTTCGGCGGAACTCGGACCCGGTCTTCTTTCAGGTATATTCGAAGGTATTAAGAGCCCTCTTACAACGCTGTATTTTAAATACTGCAACAGGATTTCGCGCGGCGTGTCGGTAAATAACCTTAACAGGGAAACCAAATGGCATTTCGTACCCAGGGTTAAAATTGGCGACAGCGTGGAAGAAGGCGATATTCTCGGCACTGTACAGGAGACGACTATAATCGAACACAGGATTACCGTTCCCCACGGCATAAGCGGCAAAGTGACAGCCATATCAGAGGGCGACTTTACAATAGAAGAAACGGTAGCCGTTATAAAGACGGTAAACGGCAATAAAAATATTTGTATGCTCAAAAAATGGCCCGTCCGCAAGGGCAGGCCTTACCGCGAAAAGCTTTCGCCCGACAAACCGCTCGTAACGGGGCAAAGGGTAATAGACACTCTGTTCCCCATAGCGAAAGGCGGCGTTGCGGCAGTTCCGGGGCCTTTCGGTAGCGGCAAAACGGTAGTGCAGCACCAGCTCGCCAAATGGGCAGATGCCGACATTATAGTATACGTAGGCTGCGGCGAACGCGGAAACGAGATGACCGACGTTCTCAACGAGTTCCCCGCCCTTAAAGATCCCAAGACGGGCGAGCCTATAATGAAGCGCACCGTGCTTATAGCAAACACGTCGGATATGCCCGTTGCTGCACGAGAAGCGTCTATCTACACGGGCATCACAATAGCAGAATATTTCCGTGATATGGGTTATCACGTAGCAATAATGGCGGACTCCACGTCGCGCTGGGCAGAAGCGTTGCGCGAAATGAGCGGCCGTCTCGAAGAGATGCCTGGCGACGAAGGTTATCCCGCATATCTTTCCAGCAGGCTCGCCGAATTCTACGAACGCGCGGGCATAGTAAAAATACTCGGCAGCGGCGACAGGATCGGCTCTGTTACGGCTATAGGCGCAGTATCCCCTCCTGGCGGCGACCTTTCCGAACCCGTCTCGCAGGCAACATTGCGTATAGTCAAAGTTTTCTGGGGGCTGAGTGCGTCGCTTGCATACAAGCGCCATTTCCCCGCAATAGACTGGCTTGTAAGTTACTCGCTTTACGCCGATAAAATGACGGAATGGTACGCCAGCGAAGTCGGCGCTGACTTTATGAAATACCGTGCCTTTGTAATGAGGGTTTTGCAGGAGGAAGCCTCCCTCGACGAGATTGTCCGTCTTGTCGGTACGGATGCCCTTTCATCTAAAGACAGGCTTACAATGGAAACGGCTAAAATCATACGCGAAGACTTCCTTCACCAGAACGCGTTCCACGAAGTGGATACCTATTCATCGCTTAAAAAGCAATTAAAAATGCTCAAACTTATATACGGATTCGACAGCCTTTCAAGGGAAGCTCTCGCGTCTTACGTTTCGCTTAATGATATACTCGCCTGCCCCTTTAAAGACAGGATAGGCAGGGCAAAATATATTCCCGAAGAAAATATTTCCGAGCTGGACGATATTTACAGGCAGATGACTGTAGAGATATCGGCTTTGGTAAAGGGAGGCGAAGAAGATGTATAAGGAGTATAAGACTATAACAGAGGTGGTAGGACCTCTGATGATTGTAGAAGGCGTCGAAGGCGTTAAATACAACGAACTTGTAGATATTATTTGCGGCGACGGCGAGCTCCGCCGCGGCAAAGTACTCGAAATAAATAAAGATAAGGCGGTTGTGCAGCTCTTCGAAAATTCGCAGGGTTTGCAGATATCCCAGGCAAAGGCACGCTTTTTGGGGCACAGCCAGCAGCTTGCAGTTTCGCGCGATATGCTCGGCAGGGTGTTTGACGGCATGGGCAACCCGCGAGACGGCGGCGATCCCGTAATACCTGAAAAGGTGATGGATATAAACGGCGAGCCCATAAATCCCGCCGCGCGTAACTATCCCGACGAATTTATTCAGACGGGCGTTTCGGCTATCGACGGGCTCAATACCCTCGTCAGGGGGCAAAAATTGCCCGTGTTCTCTATGAGCGGTCTTCCCCACGCACAGCTTGCGGCGCAGATAGCAAGGCAGGCAAAAGTTAAAAGCGGAGAAGATTTCGCCGTTGTGTTCGCCGCAATAGGCATCACGTTCGAAGAAGCGCAGTATTTTGTAGACGACTTCAAACGTACGGGCGCGATAGAAAGGACGGTAGTGTTTACCAACCTTGCCGACGACCCCGCCGTAGAGCGTATATCCACGCCGCGAATGGCGCTTACATGTGCTGAATACCTTGCATTCACCTGCAATATGCACGTGCTTGTAATTTTAACGGATATCACAAACTACGCCGAAGCCTTGCGCGAGGTTTCAGCCGCCCGCAGGGAAGTTCCCGGAAGACGCGGCTATCCCGGTTATCTTTATACCGACCTCGCCAGCATGTACGAACGCGCGGGCAGGATAAGGGGCTGCGCGGGATCGATTACCCAGATACCTATTCTGACCATGCCTGAAGACGATAAAACTCACCCCATCCCCGACCTTACGGGTTACATTACCGAAGGGCAGATTATTCTTTCGCGTGACCTTTACAAAAAGGGCATCAACCCGCCAATAGACGTTTTGCCTTCCCTTTCAAGGCTCAAAGACAAGGGCATCGGCAGGGGCAAAACACGTGAAGACCATGCCGATACAATGAACCAGTTATTTGCGGCATATGCGCGGGGCAATGAGTGCAAAGAGCTATCTGCGATACTCGGCGAGGCAGCTCTTTCCGACGTGGATAAACTCTATGCTAAGTTTGCGGAAGAATTTGAAAAATTGTACGTAAACCAGGGCTTTGAAACTAACAGGAATATAGAAGAGACTCTCGATCTGGGCTGGCAGCTTCTTAAAATTTTGCCTGTAGGCGAATTAAAACGTATCAGGCAGGAATATATAGACAAATATCTCGGAAAGGAATAGTATGGCAAGACTCAACGTCAATCCTACAAGGATGGAACTTAAAAAACTTAAGACAAGGCTTTCCACGGCAGTAAGGGGGCACAAACTCTTAAAGGATAAGTCCGACGAGATGATACGCCGTTTTTCCATTCTGCTCAAAGAAAACAAGCGCCTTAGGGACGAGGTGGAAAAAGAGCTTGCCGAAACTTTGCGCCAGTTTTCAGTGGCGCGTTCGGTTACGCCTTCGTACAGTGCAGAAACGGCTTTCGCGCTGCCTTCGGTTGCCCTGTCCGCCGATTGCGGAACGGAGAGCGTGATGGGCGTCGACGTGCCTAAAATATCGCTTACGCAAACAAAAAACGCCGAAGGACTGCCTTACGCTTATTCAGAAATTACTTCTGAAGCCGATTATTCGGTAGCAAGGGCTTCGGCTCTGCTTCCTAAAATGGTAGAGCTCGCCCAGACAGAAAAGGCTGTCCGCATGCTTGCCGCCGAGATAGAGCGCAATAAACGCAGGGTAAACGCCCTTGAATATATTATGATTCCCCAGCTTGAAGAAACCATCAAATACGTACGCAATAAACTGGACGAAAACGAGAGGGCTTCGCTCGTCCGTTTAATGAAAGTAAAATAAATCAGATTAAATTATTTTTGGTAAAATTTACACGGCGGCAAGTTATCTTGCCGCCGCGTATGTTTACTTAAAATCAATGTCTAAATCTTCACTTGTAAACATTGGGTCGCTAAAGAATTCTAAAGGGGTTACTTCCAATGTTCGCAGTAAAATAAGCAGGGTTCTTACGTAAATGTCTTTGTTCCGGTTTTTGCGTATGCTGCGGTATGTTTCGTAAGATATCGCCGCCTTATTGCACAGCGTGTAGACGCCTATTTTCTTTTCTTTGCGGATTTTTTCTAATTTTTCAGATATTAATTCATTTAATTGCATACCAGTATTTTATAAAAAATCACTACCACAATATCTGTGTTACAGTAGTGATTTGTTTGACTTTTTTTAATCGATATATTAAAATGTAATCAAATATAACTTAGGAGAATTAAATGTGAAAAAAGAAAGAATAGTAAAACCCGAAATGCCTGTGTCACCTAAAAGCGTAGACGAAAGCAAGATTGTTGAAGTTGGAAAATTCTGGACTTATATAGACTCAATAAGGCGTTTCTATAGCGGAATTATAGTGGCTGTCGGTATAGCGTTTATTTTTGTGATAATAGGGCTGTTTATCACTGCGGATAGCGTTATCGGCGGTCTGCTGTTATGTCTTTTCGGAATAATTATTGGTTTAATTCTTTTTTTGTTATAAGAAAAAGTGCAAAAAAAACAGGAGATGTTTCGTTTGAAGAACTGGGGAGGAAGAAACTGAAGGAATATTTTGATAATCTAAAAGTTTCACCTGACAGAAAAATAGATACTAAATTTTATTCAGGGTGTGAAGAAATCAGATCATTGCGGCTAATACCTACCGTATTTGTTCGCGGCGGCAAATTTGAAGATATTGAAGGAGCAGATTTTTTGATTGATGAAATAAACGGCAAATTTGCAATTTGCTCAACTTTTGATGAAGTAGTTATACGCCCTTATAATATCTTTGATATGGATAAAGTAATCGGTGTTAGCTTGTCAAATAACGGGCAAACTGTATACGAAACGAAAAAACAAAACGGTTTAACGAGAGCTGCCGTTGGATATGTTCTGGCAGGAGGCGTGGGTGCAGTCGTGGGTGTAAATACTGCGACACAGGAAACAACGTCCCAGCATATAGACGATATAAATGTAACAATCACATACAACAATTTAAGCAGGGCATATCTGGTTTGTAACTTTGGTGGTGATAAGATTGGCGCTGACCATTTATATCAGGTATTTACAGTTATCTGTAAGAGAAATGACTCATAAAAAATATTGTCAAGACGGCGGCAAGTTATCTTGCCGCCGTGTATGTTTACTGTGTATTTACATTCCAAAATCTTTAGGCTTTTTGCCGTCTTCGGTAATCCAGCAAACATTGCCGCTTAAACTCGAGCCGCCTACAAAATTTGCCGCTGCAGAGGGAGAAGTAAACGGTATATCTACAAGGACGGTATGTGTAAACGAAATACAGCTTCTGAAGAAGGAATTGTTGAATTTAAAAGGAAAAATTAAACCAATATAATTCTTGCAAAATAAATAACCGAAACATCGTAAGTGTCAACTTCCACATCAACGTTAAATAAATCATTAACTTGTTGCGTTATTTTAATTCCGTAACCAGATGTTGCCGCTGGAAGGGGAATAAAAACAATGTAGGGATTTTTAGTTGTATCATTTTGTATAATATAGCCAGTCGTTGTTATTGTTACAATATAAGGATACCAATCTCCTTCAATTAAATCTCCCTCGTTTATTTCATTCTTCGCGGTAAGTACAGCCTTAATTTCGGATATGTGCACAACGCAATCATCGCTTACTTTATAATCAAATTCACAAGTGGGGTACACAGGCAACGAGTCTCCAACTTCGTAATTCTCAAGATTGGTAAGCTGTGCGCTATTATTTTCAGTATTGTCAAAAGTTTCAATTACAGTGTCGCTACTCGATTCACTTGCGTCAATCAAACCACTATTTGAGTCGGCGGTATTATCAGAACAAGCAACAAAAGGTATAGAACAAAATGCAACAGCAGCACACATGGCTGTAATAATAAATTTTTTCATAGATGTATTGTAGCATAACGCCTAATAAATTTCAAGCGATTGGAAGATATCGACAAAAATAAATTTATGTATTATTATTGAGAAAGGCTGGATAAACCAAAGTAAAGATAAGAGGTACATATTTATGGGAACAATAATAAAAACATTTCGTCTGGAGTCTGTCAGCGGCAGAATTAGAATACAAGCCGAAAAAACCGTAAAAACCAGAAAAACGACGGGTTGTAAGCATTTTTTTGCCGAAAAACCGTCGTTTTTTATCTGGTGGGAGGGGGTGGATTCGAACCACCGAAGTCGGAGACGTCAGATTTACAGTCTGATGCATTTGGCCACTCTGCAACCCGCCCAT
>JAJQII010000117.1:0-3034 GCA_021199295.1 Clostridia bacterium | reverse complement strand
TGGTGCCTTGGGGTGGAATCGAACCGCCGACATATGGATTTTCAGTCCAGCGCTCTACCAACTGAGCTACCAAGGCGTAAGCGCTTTTGTAAAAAGCGCTAAAAAAATTTGGCGACCCGAAACGGGCTCGAACCGTCGACCTCCAGCGTGACAGGCTGGCGCTCTAACCAACTGAGCTATCGGGCCAAAATTTATTGATAATAAGGGTGGTGGGCCTTCACGGACTCGAACCGCGGACCGATCGGTTATGAGCCGACTGCTCTAACCAACTGAGCTAAAGGCCCTTAAAACCAACGTTGCTCTTCTCACGAGCACGCTAATATATAATAAATTACGTAAGGTTTTTTGTCAAGTGTTTTTTGCGTTAAAATTTATTATAAATTTAAAAATTTATGAAAAAAGTTTTTCCTCTTGGGCAAAGTACGCTTAAAGTTTACCACCGTGTTTTCGCTTTAAAACCCATAATTTCGACGTGATAACAAATTTTTCGTAAGCCGCGGTGTGGTATTATTTATAAAAACCATCGGAGTAACCTAAATGACAGTTTCAGGAAACATCTTCGGCAGGGCGCTTGAAATAACGCTTTGCGGCGAGCTGGACGAGTGTTCATCTTCCCATGCCCGCCAGATATGCGACAGACTGATAGAAAATAATCCGCAGATTTCTGAAATAATAATAAATCTTGCAGGGGTAAAGTTTATGGATTCCACAGGTATAGGATTTCTTATAGGCAGGTATAAAAAGGCTTCCCGCCTTGGTATACCCGTCCTTATAAAAAATCCCGACTTTGCGGCGGATAAGATTTTGAATTTAAGCGGCATATATTCGCTTATACCCAAGGCACAATAATTTTAAGGAAATTTTAGTATGACAAATTATCTTAAACTTGAATTTTTATCTTTACCGGAAAACCAGGCGTTTGCCCGCGATGCCGTGGCGGCATTCTGTATTCCGCTCAATCCTACGCTTTCACAGCTTTCCGACGTAAAAACGGCGGTGTCAGAGGCGGTAACAAACTGTACCGTACACGCCTACCGCGGAAAGCAGGGAATCGTCACCGTAGAATGTTCGGTAAACGGAGACGAATTACATATTACTATAAGCGACGAAGGTTCAGGCATTGCCGACGTAGACAAAGCCGTACAGCCTTTTTTCACTACCTTACCGTCAGACGAGCGTTCAGGAATGGGGTTCACCATTATGCAGACGTTTATGGACGAATTTTCCGTCCATTCGTGTGAAGGTAAGGGTACGCGTGTCGATATGGTAAAACATTTTGTATCGGAAGTAGAGAATGCTTGATGTCGTACAGACCAATCTGCTCATAAGGCAGGCTAAGGCGGGGGATAATTCCGCCAAGGAACGCCTTTTGACAGAAAATAACAATCTTATAAAGTCGATAGTACGCAGATATCTTGGCAAAGGGGTTGAGTACGACGACTTGTACCAGCTGGCAGGAATGGGATTGCTTAAAGCCATTAACGGCTTCGACGAAAGTTTCGGAGTCCGTTTTTCAACATACGCAGTGCCAATGATCGCGGGCGAAATAAAACGGTTTATGCGCGACGACGGCAGCATAAAAGTTTCCCGCGCTATAAAGGCAGAAGCGAAAGCAATAAATAAATTTATAGAGGAATATTCGGTAAAGCATGGCATGCAACCCACCGTAAAGCAAATATCCGAGCAATTTTCTATGCCCGAAAGCCAGGTGGTTTTTACTATGGGATCTTCGTGTATGCCCGTGTCTTTATACAGCCAGGGGGAGTATAAAGACGAAAAGACGGGCGAGCTTGTAGATAAGCTCCCGTGCGAGGACAAGCAGGAAGACCTTATAGAAAAATTACAGTTAAAAGCGGCGATAGCCAAACTATGCGAACGCGACAGAAAGGTGATAATGCTCAGGTATTTCAGGGATATGACGCAAAGCGAAGTGGCGGCTATGCTGGGTGTGTCACAGGTACAGGTATCGCGTATAGAAAACAGGATAATGGAGACCTTCAGGAAAGAACTTACAGGATAAGGTTATATCAGTAAAAAATAAGCTCCCGTGCAAGATTAAATATTGTACGGGAGCTTTCTGTATAATAATTTTCAGGACTGAAGCAATATACTATTTATCGTTTTTGCACTGCGATTTATAGTATTCGCCCCATTCAGTCATGGCGTCGAATAACGGGTTTAAAGATTTTCCCAACTCGCTTAAAGAATAAACTACTTTGGGCGGTACTTCGGCAAATACTTCCCTGTCGACTATACCGTCGTTTTCAAGAGAGCGTAAATTATCCGTTAAAACCTTTTGGCTTATCCCAGGTATTCCGTTTTTAAGTTCGGTAAAGCGTTGCGGGGCAGGCCTAAGATTGCGTATTATAAGCAATTTCCATTTGTTTCCAATAAGTTGTACAGCCGTAGCCACGGGGCATTCGGGCAACTCGTCCTTTGTCAGCATAAAAATCTCCTTTTTCTTATAGTATATCATATCGCGTTGCATAAAATCAATTATATTACATTCAATTTTTATTGTAAGTTTCTAAAAGTAACTATTAGTTACTTTTTTATTACTAACTAATAGAAAGGTAATGTTCTTGAAATAGCTTTTGTGGTGTGGTAAAATACGTTGGAAAATATAAAAGGAGGTAACGGCAATGACTGCTAACGAATATTTATCGTCATCCTGCGGAACGAAAGATCCCGCACCCGCCTGCGGAACGAAAGATCCCGCACCTGCTTGCGGAGCTAAAGATCCCGCGCCTGCCTGCGGAACACAAGATAAGTAAAAACTGACGGCGGCGTTCCCGATTTTATCGGGGACGCCGTTGCACTAAATAATTATTTGAGGTGTTTATATGAAACCCTATTTTGCAATACAGTGGCATATTACAGACGTCTGCGACCAGCGTTGCAAGCATTGTTATATATTTTCAGAAGGACATCCTTGTCTTGTAACTACGCCTTTTGACCAATTACAAGCAACTTACAGCGAAATTAAATTATTTTGTGAGAAAATAGGGCGTACTCCCTATATCTACCTTACAGG
>JAJQII010000064.1 GCA_021199295.1 Clostridia bacterium | reverse complement strand
CTAACGCTCTCGCGAGATCCTCACGTCACGCTACGCGTTCCTCAGGATGACGAGGGGTGCGGTCGTTCGCCAACGGTGGTGACGATAGCGAAGCGAACTCGCAATGGCAAAAATATATCAAAAAATACGCCTTTAAACTATAAGTAAAAAATTACTTTAATAAAATTGCATTGATTTTTGGTTTTTGTCTTGTTTTTTAATTATTAGTGTGTTACAATGGGTTAGGTTTAAACGTTAACATTTTTTGTTTGCCGTTATCATATTTTTGAACGGTTTTTTGTTAGCATTTTGCATAGATGCCTGCAAAAAATTTTGAGGCGAACCCCTGCAGGGGTATTACGCTTAAAGTATTTAAGCGTAATAAAAACCTTTCTTTAATTTATTTTTTTTCTTTGGGATAAGGGCGTCGGGGGAATAGTTACGGCAACTAAAAAAAGGGCGTAAAACCAAAATATTTTTTTACTCTTTAAAGGGGAGGATTGCATGAAAAAACTAAAAAAATGGCTGATTGTGCTGCTTTGCATTGTTTGCACGGCTTGCCTTGCTGCATTCGCCGCCTGCTCCGGCAGTGACGACGAAACAAGCTCGTCAAGCAGTTCGTCAAGCTCAAGTTCAAGCTCGTCAGACAGTACAAGTTCGTCAGAAAGCTCGTCAAATTCAAGCACCACGTCAACGGGCGACGAGTCAAGCCCGACTAGCGGCAACGAAGGCGACGACAATACTGAAACAGATCCTGCAACGGTAACTTCTGTAACGGTTAGCGGCAAGACGTCTGTAATGGTAGGATATACAAAACAGCTTACGGCAACAGTTGTAATGTCTGACGGTAGTTCGTATAGCAATGAAATAACGTGGACTTCAAGTGATGAAAGCAAAGCAACGGTAAGCGCTGGTTTGGTAACAGGCGTAGCCGCAGGCGAAGTTACAATTACAGCCACAGCCAGCAGTGTTTCGGGCTCACTTACTATGACTGTTTCAGAGCCTGAAGCCGGAGTAACATACATTTCAACGGTAGCCGAGCTTATAAATTTAAGGGCGCAATCCGAACTCACAGGTTCATACAAGCTCGCTGATGATATAGATTTAAGCGGATATACTCTTGATTCACCCTCAGCAGTAGTTAAGTCAGGCGCAGAGTTTGACGGTCAGGGATATACAATATCCAATGTTACATATACCGCAGGTTCAAGCAAAGAAGGCATATTGTTTAAGACTATAGAAGGCGGCACGGTAACCAATATCAGATTCCTTAACTGTGTTGCAACTTCTACAAGTACATCTGCTGCTATAATAGCCGGTGAATGTAACGGCAGTGCCATAATATCTAAAATAGAATTTAATTCTTGCTCAGTTACAACAACAGATGACTATGTAGGTTTGATTTTTGGAAGAAGGGAAGGCAGCACAAGTATAACTATAAGCATATCTGAAATAACGGCAAAGAATGGCTGTTACGTATCTTGTAAACAATACGGCGGTTTCCTTATCGGCGATATTACATCTGGTACTACTGTAAACTTTAAAGACCTTGACATAGACGGCGAATTTGCGGGATCTTCCGGCAATGGTTCGTTTATTGCCGGGCGTACGCGTGGCGGTAGCGTCAGTGTTGAAAATGCCGTTATTAGCGCAACTATGCCTGAAGTATCATCTATTGGTATTTTCTCGGGAAACGGATCGCTTACCAGCCTTACAATAAGTAATGTTCTTATAGTTAAGTCTAACGTTTCTGCGCTTTATCAGTCGAGTAAAGCTCCTACGACCAAGAATATAACAAATCTTGTTACCGTATCTGGTGTTACAGTAGATGAGAGTACGGCTTCAAATGGTGAAGATACAGCGGATTACCTTAAAGATACTTTAGGCTTTGACTTTACTAATGTTTGGACAACGGAAGGCACAAATGGTTATCGCCTTATTAATTCTTCTGCAAATGTAAAGAGCGATACTGCAACAATTAAAGCCTTAAAAGTAAGCACAGGCAATGCTGTAACCAGAATAGGTACAGGTACTACATTATCAACGAGCGGTTTATCTGTAACAGGCGTTTATTCTGACGGCGTTGAACTTATACTTACTTCAAGCGAGTATACCGTGGATACAAGTAACGTTGATACAAGTACAGCAGGTACTTATGAAGTAATTATTTCCAGTACGGAAGATTCCTCGGTTACTATCACATATACGGTAACTGTTGTTGAAATAACCAGTTACCTTGTAGTAGACGAATTTATGACGAAGGTATACGTACAGGGCGATGCGCTTGATACTAGTGACCTCGTGGTATATTCGGTATGGAGCGACGGCGAACAGGAAGAACTTACTCAAAGTTCTGAAGGCGGTTATACTATAGATACTTCGTCTTACGATATGAATACCGCCGGCGCATATAGCATTAAGATAAATTATAGTAGTTTCTCTACTACAACGGTAGATATATACGTTATAGATTCTGCACTTACGGCGAGCAACAATACGGTTACGGTTAATGTTGTTGCTACTCAGACTGATATATATCAGCTTGTAGAAGGTGTTGCAACTTTTAATAATGTGAAAGATGCTATAGATTATCTTGAAGCGAGCAACCTTGATAACGGCGTTGAAAAAATTGTAAATGTCGGCGCAGGTAGATATTATGCCAAAATAACTACAGATCTTTATAATTTAACGCTTGTCGGGCGAAACACTACAACAGAAGACGACTTAACCGTTCTTACATATTCGGCAGTTGAATCTACTGAAGATATAGTAAACGGCGGTACATACGGTCTTAATTGCGCAACTCTTCAGGTAAACGGTGAAAACTTCACCGCTAAAAATATAACAATACGTAACGACTTTGATTATATCAACGAAAGCGCTAATGAGTCTTCCCCTCAGGGTGTTGCTCTTACTATAGCTGGCGATAAAGCTATACTTACAAACGTTCACCTTTATGGTAATCAAGATACTCTTTATCTTAAAAAGGGCAGGGCTTACTTCTATAATTGCCTTATAGAAGGTAACGTAGACTTTATATTCGGTAATGCAAACGGTATAGCTTATTTTAACACCTGCGAAATCAGGTCGATAAGCCGTTTTGCTGAAGGCAGCGAGGGTAGTAACAACGGTTATGTTACGGCTATGAAAGCAACGGCTGACGATAAGCCTGATTACGGCTATGTTTTCTATAAATGTAGTTTCACTGATGATGGTAAAGTTAAAGACGGCGCAATGTCCCTTGGCAGACCTTGGGGCGCAGCCGCAACTGTTACTATGATAGAATGTTCGTTCACTAAGGCATATTCTACATTGGCTTATGATGGTTCAGTTAAATCCCGCTGGTATGATATGAGCGGTAACAGCCCCGTAGATGCAGATTTCAGCGAATACGGCTCTACAGGCGAAGGCGCTATTTCTGAAGCTGTTGCAGGTGGCAAAATCCTTACAGATGACGAAGCAGCTAATTATACTATATCAAATACTTTCGCTGCAACAAATGGTAAGGTAAGCTGGACAGATGATTGGAATCCCACGGCTACGAGCTATACGGTAACTGTTAATACGTAATTAGTTAAACCTTAAAGTTATAACTTTAAACCCAAGCGGGCGGAAATTTTTCCGCCCGCTTACTCTTTGCGGTGGTATGATAACTGAATGGCGCTTTTGCCTGGCTTTTCGCGAGCCGCAACTTACGTTGCTCTCGCGAGGTCTTTCGGCTACGCTCAAGACGACGAAAAAAGCGACCGTCCATCTGTGAAAGCGGTGAGAATGGTATCGGAAAGCGACCGTACATCCCCGTCATCCTGAGCGGAGCGGCGTTAGCCGCGCAGTCGAATGGATCTCTCGCGAACGCGAGGAAAGCCAAGTTGGGCGGTATTCAGCTATCATTGCCACCATTCAAGCGGTAAAAGCGCATTGCAACTAACGTTGCACGGTAATTTTTACAAACGAATGTTTTTTAATTTGACTAATTACAAAATTTATGATATAGTAAACTTAAGCGGCAAGGGTGTCCTTGGCGGTTAGCCTTCTATGGGGATGGATAAGTCATTCTTACAAAGGAGGGAACTTTTTTATGTTTGATATAGATATAATTCTTTGTCTTACAAAACTGGTAGACAAAGGTATAGTTTATTCGTTTAAGGTTACAAAAAACGCATAAATGTTTCTTACATAAGAAAATAACCGCCCAAAGTTAGCAGCTGTGGCGGTTATTTCTTAACTTAAACACTGTGGCTAACCGTTTATAGGTTACCCTTGTCGTGATTTTATTATATAACTAATTTTTGTATTTGTCAATATTTTGTGTAAAAATATTTGCCTTGTATAAGGTGGGTATGATAGCTGAATGGCGTTTTTGCTTGGCTTTCCGCGAGCCGCAACTTACGTTGCTCTCGCGAGATTCTTCGACTTCGCTCAGAATGACGAAAAAAGAGACCGTCCATCTGTGAAAGCGGTGAGAATGGTATCGGAAAGCGACCGTACATCCCCGTCATCCTGAGCGGAGCGGCGTTAGCCGCGCAGTCGAATGGATCTCTCGCGAACGCGAGGAAAGCCAAGTTGGGCGGTATTCAGCTATCATTCGACCTGTAAGCCTTCCCCTTGAGGGGAAAGCTATTAAAGCGGTTGAACAACAGCCGAATATTTCCCCACCGATATTAATAAAATGTTACGCAATAACATTTTTTGTTAAGAAATAAAATATTTTAATTAGGTATTGATTTTTTCGGCTATATGTGTTATAATCAACAAGACGGGAAATCGCCTTAAACTTTCCGTTAAATTTATAATTTGCAAATTAAAATTTTAAGGGGGAATTCATCTACATGAAAAACGTAATAGTCGGGCAATCCGGCGGACCTACAGCGGTAATCAATTCGAGCCTTTTAGGCGTTTTCAAAACGGCTAAAGACAGGGGTGCAGACATCGTATACGGAATGGTACACGGCATTAAAGGCCTTCTTGATAGGGATATAGTTGATATGTCCACGCAGATCAAAAACGACCTTGATATGGACCTTTTAAAAAGGACTCCTTCGTCTTTCTTAGGCTCTTGCCGTTACAAATTACCCGATTTAGAGGGCAACGAAGCAACCTACGACGAAATTTTCAAAATTCTTAAAGAATACGAAATTTACGCGTTCTTCTATATCGGCGGCAACGACTCGATGGATACCATCAAAAAACTGTCTGACTATGGCGAAAAGATTAAGAGCCCCATACGCTTTATGGGTGTTCCCAAGACCATAGACAACGACCTTGCCATAACCGACCATACACCTGGCTACGGCAGTGCTGCAAAATACATAGCGGCTACCACCAAAGAGATAATCCGTGACGGCCTTGTATACGACTACCCCGTAGTTTCTATAATAGAAGTTATGGGCAGGAACGCAGGCTGGCTTACGGCTGCTACGGCGCTTTCCGCAGGCGAGGACTGCGAAAGCGTAGATATGATATTCCTTCCTGAAAGGGTATTCGACCTTGACAAATTCCTTGACAAAGTAGGCGAGCTGTACAAGCAGAAACGTTCTGTAGTTATAGCCGTTTCTGAAGGTGTTAAGGTAGCCGACGGCAGGTATGTGTGCGAACTTTCTGACCACGTAGACTATGTGGACGCGTTCGGCCACAAACAGCTCGCAGGCACGGCACGTTTCCTTGCAGGCAAAGTTGCTGAAAAATACGGCGTTAAGACAAGGGCTATCGAACTTTCGTCTTTGCAGCGTTGCGCGGCACATATTACCTCGCGTATCGACGTAACCGAAGCGTTCAATGCGGGCGGCTCTGCCGTTAAAGCTGCGTTCGAAGGTTTATCTGGCCAGGTTATCACCCTTAAGAGGGTTTCAGAAGATCCCTATATGTGCATAACCGAACCCGCAGACGTTCACTTTATCGCAAACGTAGAAAAGAAAGTACCCGACGAATGGATCAATGCAGACGGCACGAATATAGAAGAACCCCTTGTTCACTATATCCGCCCTCTTATCCAGTCAGAAATTACTCCTCTGTGGGTAGACGGTCTTCCCCGCCACCTTATATTGCAGAAGTAATCAGCTTACTGCCGATGTGTAATTAATTTTTCCATCGTTCTCCTATTATATTTTATAAAAAATGGCGGCAGGCGCGAAAATACTCGCGTCTGGCGTCATTTTGTCTTTAAGCCTGTCCCGATAGTAACCGTCGTTGGCGAACCGTGTACAGGCTTATTTTTTCACGTTGTTTTTGTTTGACTTCAGGCGGTAAGAAATTTTTTCGTGCCGTTCTATAACGCCCGCAAGCAGGTTGGGCTTGTTGTCGTCTTCGGCGGCAGGCGCGGCGTTAGCCGGCGGCGTAACGGTTTCGGCGTTTTCCCCGTCTTGTCGCGCGTTAGCGCCCGTTTGGTCATACTGTCCTGAAAGTGCCCTTATTAAGTTGAGTAAAGCGAATTTTTCCGTTTTTTTATTCTCCATTTTCACAATTTTTCTTTAAATCAAGTTGTTTTTATTTGATTAACCCGTTCTTTTGGTATATAATAAATTATGCTTGATAAAAATAGAGGAATTTTACATTTCGTACTAATTGGAGTATAAAATGCGCAGTAAAGTAAAAAAAGCATTATGCTGTGCCGCGGCAGTCGCGGCGGCAGCGGGAATAGCTACGCTGGCGGCATGCAGCTATTACAGCTCAGACGCGCTTACAGGCGATTACAGCTACACCGAAGTTAAATCTAACGGCGGTTTTGCTGTAGAAGCAGGCAACTATATTTATTTTATTAACGGTCTTGAATCTTACGACGCCGACAACACATACGGCGACGTGGAAAAGGGTTCGATAGTAAGAATAAGCACCGAAGATTATGCCAATGGCAACTATTCCAGCGTGGATACGGTTGTTCCCCTTGTAATATACTCGGGCAATTACGACTCAGGTATATATATATACGGCGACTATATTTATTATACAACGCCTTCTACCGACCGTGACAGTTCGGGCGACGTTTTAAACACACAGCTCGAATTCAAGAGTACCAAGCTCGACGGCACTGAAACGATGACGGGGTATTACCTTAACTGCACAGATTCCACCGTGGAATACCGCTACGTGCAGGCAGATGACGGCACTGTATATCTTTTGTACGTCGTAAGCGAAACAATTTTCGACGACGTAACGTCTTCGGCTACGAATATTCACTCTATAAACCTTACCACAGGCGAAGATACTTTGCTTGCGTACGACGTGGATGAATACGTCTTTGATACGTCAGACCTCGAAAGCCCCTACGTGTACTATACTATGAACGTTACGTACAACCTTGGCACTGGTTACGACGGCGAGACGACCGACTACAGCACCGAGGCAGACTATAACCAGGTTTACAGGGTAAGCGCCTACGAAACGTACAATTTTAAATATTCTGCCGAAGATAAGTACGATTTCTCTTATGTAAAAGATTCCGACGGGGAAGAAATATACGACTACGACGCAAATCCCCTTTACGTAAACCGCGGCCAGCTCATATTCGACGGTATAGGCGCGTTCTGCACGCTTACGCAGTTTAACTACGAATGGGATTCTTCCAAATATACGGCAGGCGACACAATAACAGATAAATCGCTGGCGGCAAGCTCGCTTTCGGGTTATAACTATTCGCTTTTGGGATATTCCGACGGCAATCTGTATTACACCCGCTCGTACTACTCGTCAGATGACAGCAGCACGCCTATTTTATTCTATGTGACAGACCAGGAAATTGTCGACGCAGCGTCTTGGAATGCCATGGATGAAAACCCCGCTGTGTTCAACGGTACGGAAGGACAGCCGTCTACAAATTTAGACAATCTCGATTCCCACACATTGATACTTTACGCAAGCGGCGTTTCAGAATATACCATATATACGGGCAAGTCGGATACAACGCCCAAGTATGTAATGTCGGTAGACAGCACTTCGGCAGGATATGCCATAATGTGGTCTGAATTCAGCAAGGGCTCGCTTAACAATAAATACGCTATAGCCAATACAGCGTCAGACGTTACCTATTTAACGGTATCTGAAGAAGGAGATTACACCTATCTTTACTATTCTGTAAGCGACGAGGGCAACTCTTATTCCGTACACCGCATAGCGCTTTACGGCTCTAAAGAAAATTACACGCAGTATCCCCGGTATCAGGATTACACGGGCGACAACGCGGAATCGATAGCCGCACGTGCAGCTGAGAGCAATTATATAGATACCAAAATTCTCGATCTCGACGTATCGGCAAGCTGGTTTATGCCTGAAGTGATAGAGGGGCAGTTCCTGTTCTCGTCTTCTACCGACGATATGGTTGATTACAACTATATTATGGTATTCGATTTAAGGGATACAAGCTCTACTTCTTCAAGCGTGGTTACTATGAGCAACTACGATATAGAACAGATTAACGACCTCTACGACGACGTTGTGGCGACAATCGACGACACCGACGAAGACAACTACGAGAACCTGCTCAACGCCCTGTACTACGTATTCTACACGCGCGACAGCGAATATCTTGCAGAACTTGTAGAAATTTGGGTAGACGAGGGCGAGGACGAGGAATATCTCTATTCCAAAGAATCCCAGCAGATGTACCTTGACTTCTATAACGCCGCAGGCGATTATACCGAATACGCAAGTAACTCAAAGACAATAGATGGCGTTGAAGTTTACGCAACCTCACGCAACTATTTCTACAGCATTATTGGCTATATGTCAGAAGACGACGAAGAGGCGTATATCGACGCGATGCGCGAAAGCTATATGCAGGCAGAGCCCGAAGAAGTAAGCTGGTGGGACGGCCTTGAAACATGGGTTAAGGTAGTGTTCATTGTGGGCGTATCGCTCGGCGGACTTCTGATCATTGCGGCGGCAGTGCTTATACCTGTACTTGTAATTCACAAAAAGCACAAGAAGCTTCCTTCCTACGCAAAGGCAAAGGTAAAGGTAGACACGACCGACGACAAGGATATCGACGTCTACAGTACGGAAGAACCCGCAGAAAGCGACAGTGGCGACTCAAACGAATAACAGCCTTACGGCTATAAAAAAAAGGCAGACACCGTCTGTCTTTTTTTGTACCTGTCATTCCCCCTCAAGGGGAAAGCTCTAAGCGGTGGTATGATAGCTGAAAGTAGCCCAGCTTAGATTGCCACGCTTCGTTTTGCGCCATATTATAGAATTTATTATAATAAGGTGCGCAAAGTGTCGGGCTAAAGCCCTCGTGCGCAATGACAGGGCTGTTATCTCGAGCGTACTACACACTCCCTTGCCTTCAATGTAAGGGGGAAGGAGCGGCACGCAATTTTTTGTCATTGCGTGCGAGCGATAGCGACACTCTAAGCACCTTATTGTAAAAGGTTTC
>JAJQII010000034.1 GCA_021199295.1 Clostridia bacterium | reverse complement strand
CGGGGATAGAGTAGACCTGTCCTGCCGTAAAATTTCCTATTCGGAAGAGCTTTTGTCTGACGGTAGAATACTCCCTGAAGACGTTGCCGAAGCCGAAGAAAGCGAAACGCAGGCTATAATGGATTTAAGCAGATTAAAATACCGTATAAGCAATTAAAATATTAAAAAATACCGACGGTTCGTCGGTATTTTTTTATCCTTCTATAAGGGGGTAATCAACGGTAATTTCCACGTTAAGCGTTCCGTCTTGCTTTAAAATAAGCTCGGTTACCTTTTGTTTGGCTTCGTCTGCAGTGATTTCCAGATCATACGGCAAAATCATATCAAAATAAACTTTTTTACAGCCGTCTTCCTCGGTATACTGCAAATCGTGTATTTTTATTCTTTGGTCCACGCTTTTAACAGCTTTTTCGGCAATAGCTTTCAATCTTTCGGTAGCAACGTCTTTTACTACGGGGTCTGCATGTATTACGGCCTCTATCCCGAATTTTTGCTTGATTTCCCGTTCTATATGGTCTGCAAGGGAGTGGGCGTCTACAAGCGACATATCAGACGGTACTTCTATGTGAAAGCTGACTATCGCCCTTTCAGGTCCGTAATCGTGATAAATAAGGTCGTGCACGCCTAAAATTTTATCGTGTTCAAGCACAAGGCGGTCTATGCTTTCAGCAAGTTCTTTGTCCATAGGTTTGCCCAAAAGGGGTGCTTGCGTACTGCGTACAGCGCCTATGCCCGCCTTAAGTATAAATAACGCGACAATAAGCCCCGCAACGCCGTCTATCGGGAAATCGGTGTATATTCCCGCTATAAGCGACGCAAGCACAACGGTGGTTGCCAGCACGTCGTAAAGGGAGTCGGTTGCCGTGGCTTTTAACGACGAAGAATTTATAAGTTTAGAAAGTTTTCTGTTAAAGAAAAACAGCCAGAATTTTATAAGTATGGCGGCTACAAGTATGCCTGCGGCAAGGTAAGAAAATTGCGTTTTTTCGGGCGAGATTATCTTTTCTACCGAAGAATAACCCAGTTCAAACGCCATAAATATAATAAGTACTGATATTATAAGCCCCGTTACGTATTCTATCCTGCCGTGCCCGAAAGGGTGTTCTTTGTCCGGTTTATGCGAAGCCATTTTAAACCCCACAAAGGTAATGGCAGAAGAGGCCGCGTCAGACAGATTGTTCACGGCGTCGGCAATCATAGCTACAGAACCTGCGATAATTCCCATCGCAAGTTTACCCGCAACAAGCAGAGCGTTAAGTATGATGCCCACAATTCCCGACAGTATGCCGCAGCGCACATGTTTTTGGCTTTCGTCTGCTTCTTTCGGAACAAACAGTTTTATTAAAAGCCCGCCCATCATTTTCCCCCGCAAGGTATTTCGCCTATTTTAGCATATGAAAGTAAAAAAGTAAAGCGTGCCCGCAAATATTTTTATTTTACCTATAAAAAAAGGCGGCAAGCCTGCCGCCCTTAAGTTTTTTTGCCTTATTTTATTTCCCTTATCCAGCCGTCAGGCGCTTGGATTGTGCCCATCTGTATGCCCGTAAGGGTATCGTACAGTTTTTTGGTAACTTCGCCCATTTCCGCCATACCTGAAGGCAGGCATATCTCCCTGCCGTGGTCGTTAATCTTTCCTACGGGAGAAATAACGGCGGCAGTGCCGCAAAGACCGCACTCGGCAAAGTCGTCAAGTTCAGCAAGGGCAACCTTTCTGTGTTCTACGGTAAGCCCAAGGTAGTGTTCTGCCACATAGCATATGGAACGCCTGGTGATGGAGGGGAGTATAGAGTCGGAAAGGGGTGTAACAACCTTTTTATCCTTGGTTATAAAAATAAAGTTCGCGCCGCCCGTCTCTTCCACGTAGGTCCTTGTCGCCGCGTCAAGATACATATTTTCGTCAAAGCCGTTGTTGTGGGCGTCTACTATTGCGTGAAGGCTCATTGCGTAGTTAAGCCCTGCCTTTATGTGGCCTGTGCCCCTGGGGGCTGCCCTGTCAAAGTCGCTTACCCTTATAACTATGGGTTTAACGCCCTCTTTAAAGTAAGGGCCTACAGGCGTGCAGAACATTCTGAACTGGTAATCTTTGGCGGGTTTCACGCCTATGACTTCAGACGAGCCGTACATATAGGGGCGGATATAAAGGGTAGCGCCGCTGCCGTAAGGGGGCACGTAATCTTTGTTTGCCGCAACAACTTTATCCACAGCCTCTAAAAACCTTTCTTCTGGGAAGACGGGCATCTCCAGCCTCTTTGCCGAATTTACCAGTCTTTCGGCGTTAAGGTCGGGGCGGAATGTAACAATTCTTCCGTCAGCCGTCGTATATGCCTTAAGCCCTTCGAAAACCGTCTGGGCATACTGTAAAACGCCTGCACATTCAGATAAAACAATTTTATCGTCTTCGGTAAGGCGGCCTTCGTCCCATTTTCCGTCTTTAAAATCACTTACGTAACGGTAAGGGGTTTTTATATAGGCAAAACTTAAATTGCCCCAGTCGAGATCTGCACTCATTTCAATGTACCTCTAAAATATTTATTACCGTTAATTATACAACTGTGTTTTGCTGTTGTCAAATATGTTCGTTGACAAAAAAACATTATAATGTTAAAATAGATATAATTTACAGATGGAGGAAAGCCGTTGTGCCTGAAATTACTGCTATAGAGCCGCAAAAAAAGGATAAAAACCGTTGTAACGTTTACATAGACGGCAGGTTTTACTGCGGCCTTACCTTAGAAGCGGCTATTAAGTTTCATTTAAAAACAGGTATGCAGGTAGAAAAAGGTCTCTTGGATAATATTCAGCTCGAGACTGATAAAAATACCGCGTTAGACAAGGCGTTGACTCACCTTTCTGCCACACGCAAAACGGAAAAGCAGATAGAAGATTTTTTAATTAAAAAGGGTTACACCGCCGCCGTATGCAGTTTTGTTATAGAAAAACTCAGGTATTACAATTTTATAGACGATTTTTCCTATTGCAAGGCTTACGCCGCCGAATGCAGGGGCAAGGGCAAGAGGCTTATCGAGGCGGATCTTATAAAGCGTGGCGCTAAAAAAGAGGCGATAGACGCCGTTCTGTCTCAAACGGAAGAAGACGAAAAAGAAGCCCGTGCCGTCGCCGAAAAATATTTGCGGGGCAAGGAACGCAGTAAAGAGAACAACTATAAGGCATTTAAATATCTGCTCTCCCGCGGATACGGCTACGATACCGCAAGGGCGGCTACGGAAAATATCGGGGAAGAAGAATGAAGATTATCCGCCTTGAAAGCATAGACAGCACCAATAATTTCCTCAAACGGGACGAAGGCGACGGCGACGTAATAGCCGTGGCAAAAACACAGACAGGCGGCAGAGGCACAAAGGGCAGAAAATTTATCTCTGACAGCGGCGGGCTTTATTTGTCGGTGCGCCGTAATTACTGTAATTTCCCTGCCGAAAGGGCGTTTGAAATTATGGTAAACGCCTGCGTTGCCGTATGCAAAACGGTAGAGCATTTCGGTGCAAAACCCGTAGTAAAATGGTCTAACGACATACTCTGTTCCGGCAAAAAGATATGCGGTACTCTGATAGAAAATACTCTTTCAGGCGGGCAGATATTAAGCTCGGTTGTCGGTATTGGTCTCAACGTATGCAACGTTTTGCCAGATGAATTAAAGTCTATAGCGACAACTCTGTACGAGCAGACGGGCAAGAGCATCACTGTACCCGAAGTTGAAAAGGTGCTTATAAAAAATTTACAAAAAGAGTTCTCTGTACAGGATTACAAAAGTTACATAAACTGGTTCGGGGCAGAGGTAAAGTTAAAGTTTAACGAGAGTGAAGCCAACGCCGTTGCACTCGATGTGGACGAAACGGGCAGGCTTGTATGTAATATAGGCGGGGCAATAACTGCCGTAAGTTCGGCAGAAGTTTCCCTAAGGTTTTAAGGAGCGCTATGCAAAGATATCTTACCAACGCGCAGATGCGTGCTGCAGATGAATATTCGATAAATACGCTCGGTATCCCCTCAGAAACGCTTATGCTCAGGGCGGGCAGGGCTATAGCTGAAGAGACCGAAAAAGTTTGCTGCGGGAAAACCGTTACCGTTGTGTGCGGTACTGGCAATAACGGCGGCGACGGTTACGTCTGTGCGCAGGAGCTTTTCTTAAAGGGTATAAACGTTGCCGTTTACGCAATGCAGGGCAAGTTTTCCGCCGACTGCCAAAGGGAAAAATTGCGTTACGGCGGGGCATACACAGATAAGATTTGCGGCGATATTATTGTTGACTGCATATTCGGCACTGGGCTTTCGCGTGCAGTTTCAGGCGCTTACGCCGACGTTATAAACGCCGTCAATTCAAGCGGCGCGTTTATAATTTCCGCAGATATTCCCAGCGGACTCAACGGCGATAACGGGCTTATTATGGGAGTAGCTGTAAAAGCAGATATTACCGTAGCCGTAGCCGAATATAAAATTGGTTTTATACTTGGCAGCGGTTTGGACTATTGCGGTAAAATTATTAAAAAAGACATAGGAATATGCCTCAACGAACGGCATTTTGCTTTAGCTTGCGAAAGGCAGGATATCGCTGAATATTACCCCGCAAGGGCACGCAATTCGCATAAGGGAACATTCGGCACGGCAACGCTTATCTGCGGATGTACGAAGTATGTGGGCGCACCCCTTCTTGCAACCGAGGCTGCCTTGCGCTCGGGCTGCGGTTATGTAAAATTGGACTGTTCCCCTGCCGTAAAAAAGGTGGTAGCACCCGCTTTGCCCCAGACGGTATTCGGCGACGTCGGGTTAAACAGTTCGGCAATAGCTATAGGAATGGGCAGCGGCGTAAGCAAAAGCCTGTATAGTAAGATAGAGTATCTTTTGAAGAATTTTACGGGTACGCTTATCATAGACGCTGACGGCTTAAATTCGCTTGCAAAATACGGCACTGGCATACTTAAAGATAAAAAATGCAACGCAATTTTAACCCCTCACGTAAAGGAATTTTCCCGCCTTACGGGATTGGGCACGCAGGAAATTTTGTCTTTCCCGATAAAATATGCAGAGGAATTTTCGGCAGAATACGACGTTATCCTTCTTTTAAAGGGAGCGGCAAGCATAATTTGCGGCGAAGGCAAGGTGTACGTAAACACTACGGGCTGTTCTGCACTGGCGAAAGCGGGCAGCGGGGATATGCTTTCGGGCTATATGTGCGGCACGGCTGCAAGGGGAGTTGCTCCTTTGGCTGCCGCCGTATGCTCGCAGTACGTTATGGGGCTTGCCGCGCAGATCGCGGCAGGCAGGTCAAACGACTACAGCGTTATTTCCGACGATATTTTAAAAAATCTGCCCGAGGCGGTTACGCACATTATTGACGGTTAAAATTATAAAAGGGAGTATAAAACGCGGCGCTTTGGCAACAATACCTTTAAGGCGGTACATATAATAGAATATAAAGGCTGCCAGAGTGAGGTTGATATGGACGTAAAGCGCGGTGAACTGTACTACGCCGACCTGTCGCCCGTGGTGGGCAGCGAGCAGGGCGGCATACGCCCCGTTCTCATTGTGCAGAACGACGTGGGCAACAAGTATTCGCCTACCGTTATCGCGGCGGCGGTAACGAGTAAAATAAACAAGGCAAAACTTCCTACGCATATAGAACTGCCCAAAAGCTCTTACGGGCTGGCAAAAGATTCGGTAATTCTTCTTGAGCAGATACGTACGCTCGACAAGCGGAGGCTTAAAGAGCGTATAGGCGAGCTTAACGAAAATACAATGTTGCGCGTAGACAAAGCTATTCTTATAAGTTTAGGCTTCCCCGCACAAAACTAAATACGGCGCGTCTGCTACAGCAGACGCGCTTATCACTGTTTGTTCACTAAAAAATAATTGCAAGCAGCCGCAATGTGTGGTATAATGTGTAACGTAAAGCAGGGAAAAGCTATGTTAAAGGGTAAATTAAAAATACAATTTTCATATAAAAGCCTTATTTTTATCGTTATGCTTGCAATTCTGATTTTTTTGGATTTGCTTACAAAAACACTTGCCGAGCGCTACGACTGGCAATTTGGAATAAAGGGCTTGATAGTGGTAGACGGCGTTATACACAATACGGGCATGGCGTTTTCTTTTCTTGCCGATAAAAGCTGGGGGCAGGCTTTTTTAATTGCTTTTTCAGCGGTAATGATTGTAGTTATAATTGTGCTGCTCTTGTTTATCCCCGAACGCTTTACCCTTTTAAAATTGTGCCTTTATATGATTTTATCGGGGGCAATAGGTAATCTGGTAGACCGAATAGCTTTCGGCTACGTCCGTGATTTTATCTGGATGAGCATAACCAACGCAACATGCAATTTTGCAGACGTATATATAGTCGTAGGTACTTTTCTTGCCATAATAGATTTGTTGTTTTTAAACGAGTGGGCGGCATTCCCGCTTACAAAAAAGGCAAAGGCTGTACAGGCTGAAAGGCGCAAGGAAGAAGAACAGGCAAAGGCACTAAAAAACGCCGAAAGCCAAAAGCAGGCAGAAAGCCAAAACGATGATGTAAAGCCCGAAGACGAGCAGAGTGAAAAGGTGGAATAATGGTAAAAACCTTTACCTCGCAGCAAGATTGTAACCGTCTGGATATCTATTTAAGCGGGCAGATGCCCGAACTTACCCGTTCGGCAATAAAAAAGATTTTCGATAACGGCGGGGTTAAACAGGGCGGCAGAGCTGCTAAAGCCTCGCAGCCTGTAAAATGCGGCGACGTTATCGAGGTAGACATTCCGCCTGCGCACGAGTATTTTGCAAAGCCTGAAAATATTCCCATTGATATCATCTGGCAGGACGAGCATCTTGCCGTTATAAATAAACCCCAGGGTATGACTGTGCATATGGGCAACGGCAATTACGAAGGCACTTTAGTAAACGCTCTTTTGTATAATTTAGATAACTTAAGCGGCATAAACGGGGTTATCCGCCCTGGGATAGTCCACAGGATAGATAAAGACACGTCGGGGCTTTTAGTGGTTGCAAAAAATGACGCGGCGCATTTAAATCTTTCAAAGCAGATAGAAAATAAAACTTGCTTTAGGCAGTACATTGCCCTTTTAGAAGGCAACCTGAAAGACGACAGCGGCACAGTTACCACATACATAGGGCGCGATCCCCGCGACCGCGTAAAGATGGCAGTCGTCCCTGAAGGTAAGGGTAAACTTGCAATAACCGAGTACGAAGTGCAGTCGCGGTACGAAGGTTACACTTTATGCCGTTTTAACCTTAAGACGGGCAGAACGCACCAGATACGCGTTCACGCCAGATACCTCGGGCATCCCGTAGTCGGCGACCCTGTCTACGGCATAAAAAAACAAAAATTTTCGCTCAACGGGCAGCTGCTGCACGCATGGCGGCTGGAATTTGATCACCCCGTAACGGGGGAACGTATGAGCTTCGAAGCGCCTTTACCCGATTATTTTTTATCGGTGTTAAAAAAACTTCACAAAATATAAGATAATAAGCCTTTAGTTTGTTTGATAAAATAATTTGTACACCGTCAATTTTTTGTTGACAATTTGCTTAAGAATAAGTTATAATAAACCTCGCTGAAATACGCGTTCAGGCAAATGGTTTGTATGGCCTTGTGGTCAAGCGGTTAAGACGGAGCCCTCTCAAGGCTCAATCCCGAGTTCGATTCTCGGCAGGGTCACCATTTGCTGATAAATCCGAACTCTCCAGTTCGGGTTTATTTTTTTGTCCTTTTTCCACATCGCCAAGAGCGGAATTTTCTATATCGTCATAGGATATTCTCGTTTCCCCTTCTTTATAGTTACAAGTAATTATAGCGTAATCGTCATAGAGATATATGGCGTTTACAAAACCGTCAATTAAAGCCTTCTTTCCTTTCTGCGTGGACACGTCCAACTTTCTGAATCTTGTCAAGCCGTATAATATCTGTTCCCTTGTAAGCATAGGGCGTTTTATTTGTTCCTGTGCAACTTCTATCTGTAATTCTTTCTGTTTATTCTCCAAATCTTCAAGGCGTTTTTTGGTGCTGTCTGTTATAATACCCTGCTGAATGGCGTCAAGAATATTATTTATTCCTTTCTCCACATCGGCTAATTGCTGTTGGAGAGCAAGCAAAATATTACTTCCTTGCATCTGTATATCGTAAAGTTTATACGATAACTGTTCCATAAGCCCGTCATCCATAATCTTTTCCATTACAGCCTTTACTACAGCATCTTCTATCTTTTCTTTATTTACAGATTTCTTATCGCAGGTGTGTCTTTTCTTTGCATTGGCGCACTTGTAATAACGGTAAGTTTCGCCCATTTTACCCGTGCCGCTTTCGCCTACCATCATAGCTTTGCACTTGCCGCAATACAGTTTTGTAGTAAGCAAATAGTCTACTTGCGCTTTATGTGTCGCTGGCGCACGGGTGTTCAATGCTATTCTCTTTTGCACCTTTTCAAACAGGTCTTTATCTATTATCGCAGGAATAGCGTCTTCAATTACAATATCTTTGAACCTATATTCGCCTATGTATTTTCTGTTAGCAAGCATACGGCGGACATTGTTATAATCGAGCTTACGCTCATGTGCCTTTCTGCCTGCCTTTTTCTTCATTCTTATGGTAATACCCACGCCGCGGGCGTTCATATCGTTTATTATATCTTTTATCATTTCGCCGTCCGCATAGCGTTGAAAAATCTCTCGCACGAACGGCGCTTTCTTTTCGTCTATCTGTAAATGCTGTTCATCGTCCACATAGTAGCCGAGCGGCGTTACTCCGCCGTTATTCATTGCCTTTAAAGCATTGTCAGTCATCCCGCGGTTGACCTTTTCCGCAAGTTCTACAGAATAGTATTCCGCGTATCCTTCCAAAACGGACTCCAAAATTATGCCTTCCGCGCCTTCCGATATTGTTTCTTTTGCCGATACGACCTTTACGCCGTTCTTTCTTAATACGTTTTTATAGTAAGCGCTGTCATAACGGTTACGGGCAAAACGGTCTAATTTCCACACGATAATCAGGTCAAATATGTGCTTTGAGCTGTCTGCTATCATTTTTCTGAAGTTAGGGCGGTTATCCGTCTTTGCCGACATTGCCCTGTCTATGTATGAGCCTACTACCTGTATATCATTATACTCGGCGTACTGCATACAGTCGCGGATCTGTCCTTCTATGCTTTCTTCTCTTTGGTTGTCAGAACTGTATCTTGCGTAAATTACGGCTTTCATAATATTTCTCCACTTTAGCTTTTATCGCAAATAGTATAGCATACTAAATATGCCATACGGTTGTATAGATTAAAAAATTATTTCTGTTTTTCCGACATAATTTTCCGCATAGCTTCTTTAAGTTTTGCGTTAGCTTCGGTGGTCGGGTCGAAACACATCTCAATAAAATCGTTAATCTGTTCTTCCTCGGCAAACGGCTTCCCGTATAATTTGCCCTGCGGGTCGTCCGTCCTGCCAAGAAGATAGTCGGTAGACACGTTAAAGTAATCGGCAAATTTTATAAGCACGGGGAAAGACGGCAATATTTTGC
>JAJQII010000083.1 GCA_021199295.1 Clostridia bacterium | reverse complement strand
ATCATGTGTAAATTAAATATAACATAAAAATTTGAAAGATATATTAAAGTAATATAAAAATAAAAGCCCATAGTTATCTTTTTATAGATAAATGGACTTCATTTTATGTAATTTATCTGTTACCGCGTGTTTTATTGTACCCCGATGCAAAGGAATCATACGTCATAATCGTGTTTCGTTCCAGTTCGTTCAAAGTTTTAAAACCGCTTTTTTCCAATGCTATCATTTTAATAGTAAATTTATTCCCGTATTTATAATCGGCATAGACATCCCCGTTGCCTTTACCTGTAAAATGTGCATTTACACGGTTTAAAACTTCTATGCTTTGCCCGACGTAATACATATTTTTAGTTGTGTTAAAGAGTATGTAAACACCTGCAAAATTATATTTTAAAGCAATAGACGAACGCCCCTTTCCGCTCATGGTAGTGCTTCTCATTTTAAAAAATTCCTCGGGCGTCATTTCTATTGAATTATTTGCCAGTGCCTGAACCTGTCTTTTTATTTTTATCTTCTTTCTACGGTTATAAAAAAGAATGCTGAAGAGCAGAACATAATATACAAGTGAAACTACGACTACTATCACTATTATCCATGTAAGCATTATTTATCTCTATGATTAACAACTTATTGTATAAATCTTAAATTTATCCCATATATTTTACCATATATTGTATTATAAATCAAATTATTTACATATGCCAGAGCCATAAAAAACAAACATTTGTGTAAATTTATTTGTTTAAAATCCAGTCTGTAAATATTTTCGTAAACTCCTCCTGTTTGCCGAAAAATTCATTTAAGAAGTTAATGAAATCGTCATTATAAAATATTTTCTCGAGATACACCGCCATTGAAAATTTATTTATAAAAAAAGAAGTAATGCCGCCAGCAAGCGGGTATGAAATATCTTCCTTTACAGAGAAGAAACTATCGTTATCAAATAATTCATTAAATTTGATAGTGTTATTTTTTAATATTTGTTTGCAGAGAACAATATTATCTACACCTTGCCATGTCTTGTCAAAATACATTGCAAGTCCTTCACCTATAAAATTTGATTTTGGTTTTTTTACTGAATATGAAATAATATGCACATCCTCGTGCATGCCTGTACATTTAAGATGTTCGTTATAAACTGCGAAAATTTTATCTGGTAAACTTGCAAATCCGTTGCATGCCTGGTTATCACCGTAAAAAAACCCGACTTCTTGCGGGCTATCTGCCAGAAAATACTTTATTTTAAAATTAATGAAAATTTTTAATCCCTCAGTTATGTTATTATAACATTCTTCCTGATAACGAGCAATTTCTTTAATATTTTTAAACGCATAAGAATGAGGCTTGCAAAAAAAATCGTAGTGGTTTGTACTGTAGCTTAGCCTGTAATTTTTCGATAAAATCTGTTCTGTTTTCAATATGTTTCCCTCCAATAAGAAAAAAATGAACAACCCGATATTAATCGGCTTGTTCATTTTGGTGCGGATAACAGGAGTTGAACCTGCACGGTCGCCCACAGGAACCTGAAACCTGCGCGTCTGCCAATTCCGCCATATCCGCGCAACGTTGAAAATTATAATAAAAAATCTTTTCAATGTCAAGCGAAAGAATATTGCATATAAATAAAAATACTACTAATTTTATTTACTATATTTCTTTTCTATCTCAGTAATTTTGTTTACACGACGTTCGTGCCTGCCGCCCTCAAATTGCGTTGTCAAAAATTTTTCCACAATCTTTAAGGCGTACCCAGTACCTACTACCTTTTCGCCCATGGCAAGCATATTTGCATTGTTGTGCAGCCTTGTAAATTCAGCGCAATAGGTATCGTGGCAGTGGGCACAGCGTATGCCGTTTACCTTATTTGCTACAATAGAAACGCCTATGCCCGTAGAACAAACTACGATGCCAAGGTCACATTCCCCGCTTGCAACAGATTCTGCCGCGGGAAGGGCATAATCGGGATAATCACAGCTATCAAAAGTATCTGTACCGAAGTCTTTGTATTCGTAGCCGTTTTGGACGAGATAATTTATTATCTCTCTCTTAAGGTTAAGTCCGCCATGGTCGCAGGCGAGAGCAATTTTCATAATTTTATCTCCTTTCAGTCAATAGGTTTAGCATTGACAATAAATTTTTCTATAATTAACGGGCATGCTTTTTTTATCGCTTCGCGCGTCATTCTGTAAACATCCACGCTGCATCCGTAGGGGTCGGGTACTTCGTATCCGCATATTTCCTTCATGCTGTAAACTTTGCCGCAGCCGTCTAATATTTGCTTTTGCCTGTCGGTCATGCAGATGACTACTTCGCTCTTTTCTATAATGCTTTGTGTAAGCTGTTTCGGGGCGAATTTATCTGCTGATATGCCTATTTCCTGCAAAACCTGCCTGCTGTTGGGCGACATAGTACCGCCAACCTCGGCAAAAATTCCACAAGAAGTAACGTCCCACCACTTTATTTTTTGTTTTTTTATCTCACTGCGCAACAATGCTTCTGCCATAGGGCTTCGGCACGTATTGCCGGAACATACGAAAGTAATTTTTCTTCTCTTCATGATTGACCTCCGCATGCCTTGATAAGCCTGTTCATAACGCCTGCCATAATCCCGTCCTGCTTTTCAGGGGCGACAGCTATAATAAGATCCGCGACTCTTTCCCCTTCGCGCAATTTACCGTATAGATTTGCGGCAATCTGGTTTTCAGTTTTACCTAAACACAGCACGTTTTTTACGCCAAGAAGTTCTGCACATGCCTCGTCGCATAACATAAAAACCCTTGTACCGCTTATTTCTTCTTTTATGTATGCCGCTTTTGCATCCTCAATCCTGTCATAAGAAAAAAGCATTGTTCTGCAATTAGGTGAATAGTGCTTATATTTCATACCCGGTGAACGTACTTTAACACCCTCTTTGGGCACAAAAACTTCGCAGTCGCCGGCAACTTCGGCAATCATCTCGCGTGTAATAAGACCGCTTCTTAAAATACAGGGTTTCTCGCCTGTAACGTCAAGCACGGTGCTTTCAATTCCGCCTGAACTCTCGCCCCCGTCAAGAATATACGGGATTTTGCCATTAAGATCGGCAAATACATGCTGAGCCGATGTGGGGCTGACATGTTTAGAAATGTTGGCAGAGGGTGCGGCTATCGGTAAATCCACATACCTTAAAAACTCCTGTGCGCCCTTATGGGAAGGTATCCTTACAGCCAGAGTATCTAACCCGCACGAAACGATAGGCGAAACGACTCCCCTGCTTTTGTATACCATTGTAAGCGGACCTGGCAAAAATTTATCAGCCAGATTTCTTGCATATGCAGGACCATACACAAGTTTTTCTATATCATAATTTTTATGTAAATGTACGATCAAGGGATTGTCTTGCGGACGCCCCTTTACACGGTAAATTTCCTTAACAGCCATATCGTTTAAGGCGTCAGTGCCCAAGCCATAGACAGTTTCGGTAGGGAAAGCAACAAGCCCGCCGCTTTCTATTACCTCTTTTGCGGCGGCAAGGCTATCCCCGTTAATTTCAACAATCTGAGTAACCATAATACAATTTATTAAAAAGGCATATCTCCCTCGTACCCGTCGTCAGAGAACGAGCCTTCAGGCACTTCTTCCTCTTTTTCCTCATTTTTTGCCGTTTTTGCGTTCTTTTTTGCTTTAGCGGCATTAATTTCACGCAATTCATCGGGATCTGGCGTAACGAATTTTGTAAATTCGCCCTTAAATCTGAGCTGGCATCTGCCAAGTTCGCCGTTACGGTGTTTAGCGACAATAAGGTCTGCCATGCCCTTTACAATACCCTTCTTTTCTATTTCTTCCTGCTTGGCGGTAACATCGGGGCGGTTAATAAACATAACCATATCGGCATCCTGCTCTATCGCGCCCGATTCTCTCAAGTCGATAAGCGAAGGTTCGCCCTCGATACGGCGGAGCTGGGAAAGAGCTATAACTGGCACGTTAAGCTCCTTTGCCATTATCTTTAAATCGCCTGTTATCTGGGCAATTTCTCGCGTTCTGTTTTCTTCCGTACGGCGCGAGCCGCTCGACATAAGCTGTATGTAGTCTATCATTACAAGGTCGAGCCTGCCGCCGTTTTTGGCTTTAATCCGCCTGCATTTAGATAAAATTTCCGCAGGCGTTATTCTTGCAGAATCGTCTATCGTGATACTTAATTTTTTCAATTCTTCGCTTGTTCTTATAAGCGCCTTCCAGTCGTTGGGCGTAAGTTTGCCCGAAAGTGCGTTAGACATACTTACATTCGCTGCACTGCACAAAAGCCTTTGCACAATCTGCGATTCGGGCATTTCAAGCGAAAAGACAGCGCACACGTTGCCCTGGTACGCAGCTGCTTCCACAATGTTCATCGCAAGCGAAGTTTTACCCATACCGGGGCGGGCGGCAATTACTATAAGGTCAGACCGCTGCAGCCCGTTTGTAAGTTTATTTAAAAACGGTATGCCCGTAGGTATTCCGCGAAGTGCGTCTTTATCTGTGGCGATAACCTGGAATTTATCAAGAACGTCTGCAACGACAGTGCTTTCACGTATATCGTGCATTGTAGAGCTGTCGCCCGTTTTAGAAATATCATAAATTAACTTTTCGGCATACTGAACACTTTTCAGCCCGTCTGTGCTTGACGAAGAATTGTCAATTATATTCCTTGCCGCACGGATAAGGTTTCGGTTAATGCTGTCCCTTTTAACTATGTCAAGGTAATGCCTGAAGTTTGCCGCCGTGGGTGTTTTTTGCGTTAGCTCTATAAGGTAATCGATGCCGCCGACTTTTGCAAGGTTGCCCTCTTTTTCAAGGTCGTCGGTAAGCGTTACCATATCTATAGGTTTGCGCTGGTTAAACACGCGCTGTATTGCAGACATTATAAGTTTATGCGATTCCTGATAAAAATCATTTTCGTCGAGCTTGTCTATAACCTCGGCTAAAATGTCGTTATCTATAAACATACACCCTAAAAGTGCCTGTTCAGCCTCTAAATTGTTGGGTAAAACGTTAGTTTTGTCTGGCATAGTACTTTATATTCCCATTAATTTCTCAAATTCGTTGAGTGTATCTTCAAATTCTTTCATTGCTAAGGCAAAGGGTTCTTCGCTTAACAAGTCTACCCCAGCAAGTTTTAAAAGCGAAATAGGGTCTGTAGACGAGCCGCCTGAAAGGAATGCCAAGTAATCATCTACAGCCGACTGCCCTTCAGAAAGTATTCTGTCGGCAATATTGATAGCGGCAGTAATACCTGTAGCATACTTGTAAACGTAAAACGCCCTGTATAAATGAGGTATCCTCATCCACTCGCATGAAATGTTATAATCGTGTACAATGTCATCGCCGTAATATTCTTTACCAATTTCTGCGTATGTCTGGCACAAATTTTCTGTAGTGAGCGGCTCGCCGCGCTCTACCATTGCATGTGCCTCGTATTCAAATTCGGCAAACATAGTCTGGCGGTGCAATGTCGCACGTATCGTATCAAGGTAATAATTTAAAAGATATTTTTTAAGCTGTTCGTCTTTTGCGTCGTTAAGCATATACTTTAACAGCAGAACTTCGTTTACCGTACTTGCAACTTCCGCCACGAAAATTTTGTACGAACTCTTTGCATACGGCTGATGCGTACACGAAAAATAAGTATGAAGCGAATGCCCCATCTCGTGCGCTATGGTAAAAATATCGTTAGTTGTCTGCTGGTAATTGAGTAAAACATATGGGTGCACGCCGTAAGTGCCTATACTATACGCCCCGCTTTTTTTGCCCTCTGTTTCTTCAACGTCTATCCACCTTTCTTCATAACCTTTTTTAAGAAGATCCTGGTATTCTTTGCCAAGCGGTGCAAGCCCCTTTATTACATAGGCATATGCCTCGTCGTAATCCATCTTTACGTTTACGTCACCCACAAGCGGTGTGTACACATCGTAAAAATAGAGCTCGTCGTAACCTAAAATCTTTTTACGGTCGGCGATATAACGGTGCATTGCTTTAATATTAGACTTAACTGAATGGATAAGATTATCATACACCTTTTTATCAACGTCTTCAGAAAATAACGCATGCTCAAGGCAGCTGTCAAATTTATATACTTTACTTAAAAACACGTCGCTTTTAACACTGCCGTAATAGTTTGCCGTCAGCGTGTTGATAAGGCTTTGGTAAGCCGCATAATACTTATCGTACACCTCTTTGCGCTCTTCCCTGCTGCCCGAATGTAATATAATGCCGTACAACCCGTGCGTAAGTTTTGTCTTTTCTCCGTTATACGTTACTTCGGTAAGCGGAAGGTCTGCGCTGTCTATCATAGAAAAAATTTCAGAAAACGTCCCGAGCGATTCGCCTGCCAAAGCAACAAGGCGCTCCTGTTCTTCAGGTATTACATGCGGCTTGCTTTTTATTATATTTTTTATGATATAATCGTAGTCGGCAAAATCGCTGTCTTTAAGAAGACTTTCAAGATAATCTTCGTCAAGTTCAGCCATTTCAGGCTCAAAAAAGGCAATTTCGGCATTGTAATCAGAGGCAAGCGAACCTACTTTAGAATAATATGCGGTATATTTTGAAACGCGGGTATCCTCATCATGCTTCATATGGGCATACATGCCGAGCTGCATGAATCTTATAGAAAAACTGTCGTTTGCTTTTAAAAAGCTAAGCAACGTCTTTTTATCGCCGAGTTTGCCTGCATACTTGGAAAAATCCATCTCACTGCTTAATTTTTCAAAAGATTTTTCCCATTCTTCGTCAGAAGGATATATATCATCAACCTTCCATTTTCTGTTTTCGCTTACCTGGTTTCTTTCCATATAATATTAACGCTCTCCTAATTTTTATTTGAATGTATGGGCGCGGGAATAAGCCCGCCCCTTGAAATAAATTTATCTGCCGACATATTGTGTACGGGCATTATAGGCGCTCTGCCCAAAAGACCGCCAAAGTCCACGCTATCGCCCACACCTTTCCCCGGCGCGGGAATTACCCTTACGGCAGTTGTTTTATTGTTTATCATGCCAATTGCCGCTTCGTCTGCGATAATCGCGCTTATTGTACTTGCCGTCGTGTCGCCGGGGACAGCTATCATATCCAGCCCCACAGAGCATACAGCCGTCATCGCCTCGAGCTTGTCTATACTCAGTTTACCCTGTTCTGCTGCCTCTATCATCCCGATATCTTCAGAAACGGGAATAAACGCACCCGACAGCCCGCCGACGCGTGAACTTGCCATTACTCCGCCCTTTTTAACGGCATCGTTGAGCATTGCAAGGCATGCCGTTGTCCCGTGCGTGCCTACACATTCAAGCCCCATTTCTTCAAGTATCTGCGCGACAGAGTCTCCCCTTGCAGGCGTAGGCGCTAAAGACAGGTCTACAATGCCGAACTCTGCCCCGAGGCGCTTTGCCGCTTCACGCGCGACAAGCTGCCCTGCACGCGTTATCTTAAATGCGGTACGCTTTATCATTTCAGCAAGTTCGGTTAAATCGGCATCAGGGATTGCCTCTATGGCATGCTGCACTACGCCAGGTCCTGAAACGCCTACGTTAATTACGGTATCGCTTTCGCCCACGCCGTGGAACGCCCCTGCCATAAAGGGGTTGTCCTCTACGGCGTTGCAAAAAACAACCAGTTTAGCACAGCCGAAACCATCCTTATCGGCAGTCGCCGCGGCAGTCTTTTTTACAATTTCGCCCATAAGTTTTACAGCATCCATATTGATTCCCGATTTTGATGAACCAATATTTACCGACGAACATAATCTTTCTGTATTTGCTAAAACCTCGGGTATAGTTTCTATAAAAGTTTTTTCGTATGCGGCTGTACCTTTATGCACAAGAGCCGAGTATCCGCCTAAAAAGTCTATTCCTAAATTTTTTGCAGCGTCATCCAAAGCCTTGCCTATTTTTGCAGACTGGGCGGAAAAAGGGGCGCAAATTATACTTGCCGGCGTCACGGATACGCGTTTATTTACAATAGGCAAACCATATTCTTTAGAAAGCTCATCGGCAACCTTTACAATATTTTGCGCCTTAAAACACACGGTATCGTAAACAACCTTTGCCGTTTCTTCTGCAGTAGCGCGTATGCAGGGCAAAAGGGAAATGCCCATTGTAATAGTTCTTATGTCAAGATGTTCCCTTTCCACCATATTTATAGTTTCAAGTACGTCGTTATTGTTGAACATTTTTCACCTTATATACTGTGCATAGCGTTAAAAATTTCTTCGTGTTGAAGGTGTATGCTCATACCTATTTTTTCACCCATTTCCCTGCATTGTGTTGCAAGAACCGATAATTGTTCACTTGCGCCTGACATATCCACAAGCATAATCATTGCAAAGTAATCCTCTAAAATCGTCTGGCTTATATCAAGAATATTTACGCCTTTTTCAGCAAGGAAAGCGCTTACTTTAGCTATTATGCCCGTTTTGTCTTTCCCTACCACTGTTACCACAGCACGCATTTTATAACATCTCCTGTAAATAATTTATTGCGCTTACGCACATTGCATCAGCCGTAAACGGCTGTAAAAAAGTCTTTATATTTAAGCGACCATTCAGTCACAACGCCGTCTACCGAAGACAGTGAAAAACAACCGTACGATCTGCTGTCTTTGCTGTTATCGCGGTTATCGCCTAATACAAAAATGTACCCTTCAGGGACGTAAACAGCGTCAAACGAATTTACCGCTAAAGACAGTGTGCAGTATTTAGACGACAGATAATCCTCTTCCAGCGCGGTATACCCGTCTTCCCCCTCATACATTATATAAACAACGCCTTGCTGCATATAAACACTGTCACCGCCCATTGCGATAACGCGTTTTATAATAGGTTCGCCATCTGTTTCAAGTACAACTATATCCCCGTAATCGGGCTCACCGTAAACAGAGATATACACAAAGTCGCCGTCGTAGAGTGTGGGGTTCATTGAACTTCCCACAATATAAACACCGCGATAATTTACCGCAAAAAGTATCCTGCATAAAAGTATAAAAGTGAGTATAACAATAACTATTACCAGCGGATCTTTATAAAAAGGTCTTGGTTTTTGTTTTAATAATCCACCCATCCTTTTACAGCCACATAATATTATTTACCGCGTATTTTTCAGAACAGCTTATTATTAATTTCATTTGGATATCAAATCCCGAAAGCGGAACGCCCTGGCGGTTTTTAAAATTCTTGCGCTCGAGCAACGCCCCCTGCCATACGCCGCCTGTGACATAATAATCTATGGAATATATTTCCCCGTTTTGTATGTCATGGATTGTGAAATTAACGTTTGCCGAATTGTCGCAATACAGATCAAGTTTAAGATATTCACATCCTTGCGGCGAAGAATACCTTAAATTATTGGGGCGCAACGTCATAAGGCCGCACGGCGAATAGAGTCCCTGCAGATTATCGGCTTTTTCAACCGTTTGCGGAAGCACATCCCTATTGGTAAAAAATACTCCCCCTACGGCATAAGGCGCACTGTCCGCGACAGAAAAACTTTCGTCGCCGTTCTTTGAAGAATAAAGTATACGGCATTTTTTCTGCATGTTTCTGAACGAGCCTTTTACCTTTTTTACAGCAATTTTTGACCATACCGTAAAACCGTTGCTGTAAGTTACATAGCAAAGAGCAAAAATGACCGAAGTCTTTTCGTAAATATCCAGATAATACTCATACTC
>JAJQII010000111.1 GCA_021199295.1 Clostridia bacterium | reverse complement strand
TTCGGATAGGTTGTCAGCGCTAAACACAAAGGCATATTCGGGGTGGGATTCAAGAAAGACAAGTTCTTTTTCCAGCCTGTCCGGGTGGGAGCAGTCGTCCGCGGCCATCCTTGCTATATATTCGCCTCCGGCTATGGCAAGGCATTTGTTCAGGCTGGCAGCAAGCCCTTCTTTTTTTTCGTTATGCAAAACTATGCAGCGGCTGTCCGCTTCAGCAATTTTTTGTAAAATGCCAAGCGTTCCGTCGCTGCTCCCGTCGTCTGTCACGATAAGCTCTATATCGCGGTAATTGCCGTATAGTATGCTGTCTATTGCACGCAGAATGGTTGTTTCGGCGTTGTATGCACCCATTATTACAGAGATCAATGTGCACCTCCGATTATTCTGTCGTAAAAGTCGGTAAGCCTGTGTGCTTCCCGCTTAATATCGTATCCCGCCTCGGCAACCTTTTCTTGCGCGTTCCACAAACGGTTAAAATTACCGCCAAGCGCCTTAGCCCAAGCGTCCATATCGGCGTTTATAAATTTACAGTTGCCTGTAACATCTGTTTCTGCCGGGATGGCCTCGGAGAGAAGACAGGGCAGTCCCGCTGCCTGTGCTTCCATTGCGGAAAGGCTTATGCCTTCGTAAAGAGAAGGCAGGCAAAAAATATCGGCGGCCTTGTACCAAATTTTCGTGTCGCACGGAGCTACAAATCTTACCTTGCTATTTAAATTAAGGCTATCGCATAAAGAAATAAGTTTGTCGCGCATTTCCCCATCGCCTATAAGCACAAGCTGCATATCGTCGCGGTTTGCTTTGGCAAATGCGTTAATAAGCAAACTGAGATTTTTTTGGCGGCAAAATCTGCCTGTGAAAAGGGCGGTAGTTTTTGTAAGCCCGCAAAGCCTTTTAGCTTCTTCGTGCTGTTCTTTAGTGCAGCTGAATTTATCGGTATCTATGGCGTTAGGCAGTATTTCTGCTGTGTTTGCATACTTGCCGAAAGTGCATTGCGCCGCGGCAGAACTACAAGCCATAAGGTTTGTTGCCGCGGAGTCGGCAAAGGGGCGCATAAGTTTTTTTATTAAAAACCTGTCCGAGCTCCTGTTAAACGTGCTGTGCGCGTGGCATATCCTTGTGCCTATGCCTGCAGATAGCGCGGGGGGCAGTACCACGGCAGAAAGTATAGTCATATGGGAATGTACGGCGGCATAGTCGTCTTTATCGTAAATTTTGCCTAACCGCATCATTGCTCTTAGTGGCTTTTTACCTATAGGCGGAATATAATAAATTCGTGACTCTTCGTCTATCATGTGAACTTTTTCGTCGAAAGCAAAGGGAGCATAGGTAACAAAATCAAATCTGTAGCGGCTTAAATCACAAAAACGCATATAATTCAGTAAGCAAGAAGCAACGCCGCCCACACGAGTGTCGCCGATAACTTGTAAAATTTTAATTCTATCGTCGTCTCTCTTTTTCAAATGACTTTTACCCCCCCCCGAATTTTTTTAGCGCAATAAAAACACACGGCACAAAGCGAAAAAATTTAGTCCGCGTAGAGTTTTTATATTAATACGTTGCAAAGTATCGCGAAAAAGATATATATGAACATAAAAATGAAATATTTTGTCCATATAGTCAACGTTATTATATCATACAATTTGCCATAAATCAAGTATATTCGACATATTCCGTGCATTTCTGCCTGACCATTTTATTACAATTATATTACAGCTATATATGCTTTTATTGCCGAGTTATATTACTTAAGTCATTTTATATATACAATAAAAATAAAGGCGTGCTCCCCGTGCAAAAATTTTTTTGTATAATTGCAATTATATTGTTGCATTATTTTCTCAGGCATATTATACTTATTATATTAAACTGCAGTATTTTGCCGTTTTATGGCACATTCAGCTGCAAAAAACCTGCAAGTTGCCGTTATTTATCGCCGCAGTGCGTTTATGCCCGAATCCGTCTGCGCGTATGCGGCGGCAGCCAAGGTTAAAAACAAGTCGTTTATTCAACTAAAGGAGGAAGGAACTATATGAAGTTAGCTCAACTCAAATATTTTCTTACCGTTTACAATGCAAACAATTTCACCGTAGCCGCCAACGAGCTTTACGTCTCTCAGCCGGCTATATCCCGCGCCATACGCGATCTCGAGCAGGAATTCGGTGTGCGTTTCTTTAAAAGGAACAACAACCGCCTTGAAATCACCGAACAGGGCGAATGGCTCGCCGAAAGGGCAAAATTCATCTTAAGCTACATAGATGAAACGGAACAAAACTTATACGCCATGTCTTTAAACCAGGGCTATGTACGCATGGGTATAGATCCCATGGTGGCGGAAGGTTTTCTTTTCCCCGTAATCAACGAGTTTTCAGAAAAATATCCCGATATGCGCCTGGATATCACCGAGACGGGTTCGTTAAAGTTAAGGCAGCTGGCGGAAAGCAATCTTGTCGATTTTTCGGTGTGCATTACCGAAGGGCTTGACAGCGAGAAGCTCGGGCACACGCCGCTGTTCACTTCAGAGCTTGTATTCTGCGTGGGGCAAAACCACGAGTACGCAAAGCAGGGCAAAACAGAAGTTACATTCAAAGAACTCGGCGGGCAAAAGATTATCCTGTTCAAAGAGGACAGCTTCCAGAATTTGTACATCAAGCAAAAATTCAGTGCCAGCGGCACAGAATTAAAGGTGCTTATGTATTCAGACCAGATAAGCAGCATTGCGGATATGCTGTCTTTCGGCAACTGCGGTGCTTTCCTTTTAAAAGAGGTAGCTGAAAAGCATAACCTTAAAACAATATCCGTTAAGGGAAAACTTAATCTCAATATCGGCATGGTGTGGAACAGTTCGCACAGGCTCGACGATTCCGAAATAAGGGTAAGGAACTTTATCAGTTCGCATTTCGGCGGAGAGATTATAGAATTGGATAACTGATATTACCGTAATAACAAAATCAGCCCGCCTTGCAAGACGGGCTGATTTTTCAGCTGTTAAATAATTTTTCCCAGTTTTCGCGCGAGCATAATTTTTCGGCGTTCCGGCGGAAGTCTTTTCTGACTTTGCCGTAGTGGAACAATATTGCGAAAAAGGTACGCGTTATCTGCCCGCGCACTTTTCTGCGCCGTTTTACGTCCAGCCTGCATATATATCCCGTTTTTGCTATAGAATTGCACTTTATCACCGTCTTTTTAAGGTATGCCCTTGAAGGTATAAGGTTTTTTATGTCGGTAACGCCCGTCTTGTCTCTAAAGAACAGGCGGGGAGTATAATTTTCGGTGAACAGTATTGCCTTTTTAATAAGATTTGTCTTTAACGGCTTTTTGTACTTTACGCTGTCCGGGTTTACCCCGCACATATTTTCTATTTCTTCATAGCTAAAATTTTGTTCTTCGTGCGAATGTACTTCGGCGTTAATTTCTTCAGGGTCGCTTTCAAGTAAAAATCTGCTTCCTTTCATAAAGTCTCGGTAGCCGCGTATCATTGCCTCGGCACAGCCGTAATCTTTAAGTAAAAGCTGCATATGCGCAAAGTATAAAAATTTTCCCGCAACCGAAAATCTTGTGCGTTTGCACTGCAGGGCGCATACTATGGCTTCATTACGCTTTATATAATATTCCAGCGCACCGTTGTATTTGCCCGCGAAGTCGCTGTGCCATACAGCCAAGCCGTTTGTGCAAATAAGCTCGGCAGAGCCCCTCAGCCCGTATTCTATGTCGTCGTCTTTTATAAACAGCGGCATAGGCAGACCGTTTTCTTTAATATAGCTTACGGGCATGCAGCAGAACCACCACGCAAGGTAGTCGGGCTTTTCGGCGTTTTCGTTGGCAAGCAGGTTTTGGGTAAGCCGCACGTCCAGCTTGTTGTTTACCGAACGCTGCATCAGCCCGCCGAATTTGCCGCCTAACTCGTGCTGCAGGCAGGGCTGTTCAAGTATAAGCATAGCGCCGCCTATGCACGCGCCTTCGTGTTTTGGGGTTAGCCCTGCCGCGAGATACCACGTCCGCTGTATTGTATTAAAATCAAAGTCTATATCGTCGTCGATTAAAAGGAAGTGGGTGTAATCCCCGTCGGCGGCAATGCACATGCCGCGGGTAAAGCCGCCTGTGCCGCCTATGTTTTTGTTTGGTATAACCGTGTAAAAGCTGTTTTCTTCAAGGTTCAGGCTTTTGGCGTTGTCCACGATAAACACGTGCAGCCTGTCCGCCCATACGCTGTCGGCTTGTATGCCAGCCGCCATTCTCGCAAGGTTTTCCCTGACGAATTTCTCGCGGTTGTACGTACACATTACAACGGCTATTTTTATATCTTTCCCTATAATGCTTTCGTCGCTCCAGTACCCGCCGTACAGTTCGCAGCCCTGCTGCGAGTATACCGTAAAATAAAGGTAGCCGCCGTCGGGCAGGCTGCCGATGCCAATGTCTGCGCTAAAGTTTCCGTCGGCTTGCAGGGTGTTTAAAATGACCACAGCGCCGTCTGTGGTACGCATACGCAGTTCCACGGTATAGCGCCCGCTGCCGCGTAAAGCAAGGGTTATCTTTTCTGCCCCGCAGTACGTGCGGTAAGTGCAGTAAGGCAGCAGGTTGAAGTACGTGCCGAAATCGGCTTTGCCGCCGGCGGGAATAATAAGCCGTCCGCCGCTTTTATCGTATGCCGCGCCGCCCCTGTAAAACAAAGCGCCCGTGCCCTGTATGTTGTTCCCGAAAGTTAAATCGAATAGTTTCACAACAAAATTATAACACAAGAGTTTGCATATTGCAATGCCGTTTGTGAAAAAAGCCCCGAAAATGCTTCGGGGCTTAAAAATTTTTTTAGTTGAGTTCGTTTTGCACACAGTCTAATGCTGCTGCTATTACCTTATCCATATCGTAATATTTGTACTGCCCCAGCCTGCCGCCGAAAATAACGTTGCCTTCTTTATCTGCAAGCGCCTTGTATCTGGCGTAGAGGGCGTCATTCTTTTCGTTATTTACGGGATAGTAGGGCTCGTCGCCCTTTTTCCAGGTGGCAGGGTACTCGCGCGTTATGTACGTCACGGGGCTTTGCGCCTTTTCAAAGTGCTTATGTTCTATAATGCGGGTGTAGGGAACTTGCCTTTCGGTGTAGTTTACCACGGCGTTCCCCTGATAATTTTCCTTTTTCAGCCTTTCGGTTTCAAATTTCAAAGAACGGTATTCCAGCTCGCCGTAGCAGTAGCCGAAGTATTCGTCTATCATGCCCGTGTAAACCGTCTTGGCGGCTATGTCGGGATTTTGTTTTTTGAACTCAAAGTAGTCGCAGTTAAGTTTTACTTCTGTGCCTTCAAGCAGTTTTTCGGCAAGGGTGGTGTAGCCGCCTTCGGCTATGCCCTGGTAACGGTCATTAAAGTAGTTGTTGTCGTACACAAACCTTACGGGCAGCCTTTTAATAATAAACGCGGGCAGCTCGCTGCAGGGCTTTCCCCACTGTTTTTCGGTGTAGCCCTTTACCAGCTTTTCAAATACGTCCCTGCCCACAAGTTTAAGCCCCTGTTCTTCAAGGTTCTTGGGTTCGCCTATGTTGAGTTCGGCAATCTGTTCGGCAATTTTTGCCTGGGCTTCTTCGGGTGTGACTATGCCCCACATCTTAGAAAAGGTGTTCATGTTAAATGGCAGGTTGTAAAGTTCGTCTTTGTAACGCGCGATGGGAGAGTTTACAAAGTTGTTAAAGGTAACATACTGGTTTACGTAATCCCATACCTTCTGGTTGCTGGTATGAAAGATATGCGCCCCGTACACGTGTATGTTTATACCGTCTTTATTTTCGGTATAAATGTTGCCGCCTATGTGCGGCCTCTTGTCTATTACAAGACATTTTTTGCCCGCTTTTTTTGCTTCGCATGCAAACACGCAGCCAAAAAGCCCTGCGCCTACTATAAGATAATCATATTTAGCCATAATAAATCCCTCATATGTTGCATAGTTTTTTAAACTATTATATTCCAAAAATTAATATATGTCAAGCACAAAAATAAGTCTTGGCTATCCGCAAAAAAAGCGCCGCACGTAGCGGCGCTTATATGTAACAATTATTTGCTGTTTTTAATCTGTTTTACGCTCAGGCCGCGGTGCTTAATCTCTTTCTTAGCCTTGCGTATGCCGTGCTTTATAGGGAACAGCCAGAATATAGACATTACCCAGAGCAGTAAGTAGCATATTCCGCTTATAACGCCCGATCCGCCGAACGTCATAGAAATGGCGTTAAACACGGCCGTGAGTTCCGCTGCGCTGTCGCCCAATAAAGTAGGCAGGGCGGTAATCGCGAACGTGGGTGCTGCAAAGAACAGCACGCCGGGTATCCATGCGAACATTTTTACGTACCATACCGTAAAGCGCCTGTTTTTGGATATCGTGTGGAAGAAGTCGAACAGGAACAGTATGCCCCACAGGAAGGCGCAGAGCCCTACGGTGACTAAAACAACGCCCAAAAGCACTAAAATTATCATGTTGTCGGTTGATTCGTCCAACGTTTCGCCCAGGAAATTGTTGATAAGTTCTTCGGCGTCTATATTCTGCAAGGAGTCTATAGTTTCCTGAAGTTCGGCATAATCGTCTTCGCCGTCAGACACGTAGTCGAGCGTTGCACTTAAAAAGCTCAGGTAAGAAAAGTTGCCTGTTTCGTCTACGCTGTTGTCAATAATATTGTTGAACTCGCTGTTGATTTCTGCGGCATCGCTTTCGTCAAGCTCATAGTATTTTACAATTTCGTCTGTAAATTCAGAAAAGTACTGCTTTGCGCTTTCGGTGTCGTTGTTGTCAAGGGCTTCAAACACGTTGTCCAGTTTGGCGGTAATCTCTTCGGGAAGATCAGCTTCTGAAGCTTCGTCTGCGATCATCTCGTAAAAGGTGTCGGCAAGCGCCGAGCTAAGGTTTGGTACTATCTGCGATATCACCGTTTCTAAAACTTCAGAGATATCGCCCAGCATTCCTGCTATAAGCGTAACAGAGCTGCCGCCTGTCGTAGCCACTTTTATTACGTCTAACGGTAAATAGAAATTTTAAAGTCTACGTCCAGATCTTTCAGCGCGTCGATAACAAACTGGCTGGTTTCGTCTTCATCAGAGCTTTCCCCGTCATCCGTAAGATAACTTTCGGCAAGCGTTACCATGCCTTCGCCGTTAATGTGCATAGTCATCTCGAACATAGGCAGGCACACAGAGCTTATTATGGCAACTAAGGCGATTATCATAATTATAATGTTGGGGATAATCAGATGCCTTTGCTTTTTGCGGTAAACGGTATACAGCTTCTCGGTGGAATATTTTTTGTACTTACTCATAATCTCTCCTTATGAACCAATACTTTTTATTATTTTATCACATAGAAAATGTAATGTCAACATTTATATTTTGTTGATTATATACAAAAGCTGTCAACGAAGTTGACTGATGGGGTGTAATATACGTGGCGGCAAATGCTAACCGTTTTGTGACCGTTAAATTTATCAAAAGTTTACTGCCTGTTCACTTATGCTTAACAATCGGGGTTTATATTATAAGCGTAAACAGGGGGCGGGGAAAACCGCCGTACTGAATAAAGCAGGGGGTGGGGTAAAATGGACTCTGCCATATACAGCTACTACAGCGAAACGTTGCCGCTCGATACGGGCTACAAGGTAATGTTTTACAGGAACTCCGACGGCGCTTGCCGCAAAGAGGACGCTACCGAAGTGATAATTCACTTCCACAATGTAAACGGTGTGCTTGTGCATTGCGAATACCAAAAATTAAACTGATTACACTTAAAGCTAAATATGCAATTTAACGCATAAAATTTCTCCTTCAAGAAAAAGTACGAACCGCAGGCTGCCGCCTGCGGTTTGTGCTTTAAAAAAAGTTTTGTAAAATCTATTGACAAGCCTTTGGGTGTATGATATATTTAATACAGATAATACAGATTTAATTAAGGAGGTTTGTTATGAAAAAGTTTTTAAAGATAATCGCGTTAGCTGTTTTGGCAATGCTTGCAGTAGCCGTTCTAACTTTCACCGCCTGCGACAACAGCACAAAGTATGTGGACGCCTATTGTTTTACCGACGGCACTATGCTCCGCCTCGACGTTACTAAGGAAAAATCTTACACAGGCGGCGACGAGACAAATTTTACAACGTCTAACTCTTTAGAGGAGGTAAAGGCAGAGATAGACGCCATGACCTTAACAGACGGAACGCTCAAGACTGAAGTTTACGGCAGTACTTATATTCTTATAGAGTACACCACAAGCGACAGCGTTTTGCATTACTTTCTGGTAATAAGCAATGGCTCGGGCAACTACGATTTTATAAGCCCGTGGGACAAGATAGGCGACGTTACCGTGCTTGTGCCCTTTCATCTTTTGGGTGACGGTTTTGAACAGTCTATAGCTGAAAACGGAAGGTATTCTGAAATAGCCGAGGGCGAGCCCTACTATACAAATTATGGCATAGAAGACTTTTACAATTTTTACTGCAGTGAGCAAGAATATACCGTTGTAATCGAGAATGATACAATAAAAGTGCGAAAAAACAGCGAAACTTCGCGTGTTGTAACAACTTTTATTACAAGTGAAAATGGGCAAACGGGCGTTGTTTATTCCGTAGAATAACTAAAGGCGGTTTTATATGAAAAAATTATTACCATTGTTTTGCGTAATCTGTATGCTTATTGCGGGGCTGTGTGCCTGCGGAAGTGATGATATCGTAGGCGACAGTTATGCAACAATTTACGGTATAAAAATGGATGTGGAGTACCGAGACAGTACTCTTTCGGCTGAAGACGGAGTATACAACCTTTACACGGGCACGGATTACAGCCTTAAAGTATCACTTATACAAGGCGGCGGCAGCACGCCCGCGGGCTTTTACGGCGAAGATTTAACATTTGCTTGCAGCGAAAGTGTTACCGTCACGTGGGAAGGCGAGGGCGTCGGTACGTATAATGTATACGTTTTAAGTTGCGGTACACCATTACAAAATGAAGTTATTACGGCATATTTGGACAGTCACAGCTGTTCCATAACGGTAAATTTTACATTGCATGAAAGCAATTAGCCCGCAGGGCTGTCATCTCGACCGAAACGGAACGTAAGTGTAGTGCAGTGGAGAGATCTCCAACCAGTAGCGCTATGACTTCATGCAACCATTTAATATTTTTAACTTACTCACACGGCATTATAACTCAATATAAGAAATGGGCGGGCAATTTACAAAGTGCCCGCCCATTTCTTAAAATAATATGCGGGCTGCATTACTGCAGCCCGCATAAAACGGAAGTTTGGTTTTTTATTATTCTTTGCCTGCAAGTTTCTTGTAGCCTGCAAGTCTTGCCTTAGCGCTTTCTTCAGTCTTCTTGAAGAGTTCGTTAGCAACTTCAGCGCCCTGTGTCTTAACAAGGGAAGCGTAACGTGTTTCGCCTGCAAGGAATGCCTGGTAGTCGCCCGTAGGATCTTTGCTGTCAAGCGTGAATACTTCGCCTTCGGGGTTGTACCTGTAAAGCTGCCAGTAACCGCAATCAACAGCTGCCTTCTCTTCGAGCTGGCTCTTTGTCATGTTGATACCATGGTTGATGCAAGGTGCATAGCAGATGATAAGCGAAGGTCCGTGATATGCTTCAGCTTCGGTAAGTGCTTTAAGCAGCTGTGCAGGGTTAGAACCCATAGCGCACTGTGCAACATAGATGTAGCCGTAGCTCTTTGCTATCATGCCGAGGTCCTTCTTCTTAACCCTCTTGCCGGCAGAAGCGAACTTAGCAACAGCGCCGATGTTGGTGGACTTGGAAGCCTGGCCGCCTGTGTTGGAGTAAACTTCGGTATCAAGTACGAGTACGTTTACATCCTCGCCGCTTGCAAGTACGTGGTCAAGACCGCCGTAACCGATAT
>JAJQII010000108.1:8385-10124 GCA_021199295.1 Clostridia bacterium | reverse complement strand
CCCAAACAGTGTGGTACACTGTTTGGATTGGCGAGATGAGCAAACGCATAAGTAAGGCGTTTGCGGTGACCGAGACGGCGGATATATCCTTACCGCCGTCGAGACGGAAGTGAAGGTGGGGTTAATAACCCTTCAGTCACGGCAATTGCGCAGTTATTATTTGAAAGAACCCCTTCGCCACAAGTGGCTCTCTTCTCCTTACAGGGGACGCAAGAGTAAGGTGCGCAAAGTGTCGGGCTAAAGCCCTTCGCTTTGCAATGACATACTATAACAAACAACCAAGAGTAAAAACAAAGGTGGAGAAATGAAAGGCAAAAAAGCTAAAGTCAATAAAATATTTTCTGCAGCGGCATGCCTTGCAGTGGCTTTGGCGTTAGCCGCCTTTTCCTGCCTTGCGTGGTTTGTCAGCAATAATAATTCAGAAAACGGTATGTCTGCCACAGTAAGCGACGGCAATATTATAAATTTAAATGTAAATTACTATTCGCTTACAACAAAGTCGCAGACCACGTCTGACAATACCACAACAACCACTTACACCGTATCAGGAGACCTTGGCGCGGAAAGCGGCGGTACTAAAATAGGCGGCTACGGCTCTGCCTCGTCTACGGTAACCCTTATAAAAGTAACTTACACCGTTAAAGACGGATCAGCTACAAAACTGATTTTTTCAGGCGATAGCGACACGGCTACCTTCCCCGCTGAAGAAGACGCGAATAATGCAGGCTGTTACGTTTCCGACCTTTCTAACGCGGTAAGTTTGCGGCTTACCGATACAGACGGTGTTACTACGGATAGCGACGATACCCCTGTTACAGTAGTTTCTTCCAATACGGCTAAAACTTTTTGCGACGTAAGCACATTGAGCGATAGCTCTCAAAGCCAGACTATAGATAAGAGCAACGTTGTTTTTTATGACATAACGGCAGGAACTTACGGCGTGAATAATAACGGATATTATAATATTACCGTGTATGTGATAATGGAGTACGACGATGACAACGTTGCCGCGTTGTACCCTTCGGGGGCGACTTACAGTAACCCTCTTAACTGTACCGATGATATAACGCTTACGGTAAGGTCTAACGACGGTTCAGACGAGGGCGGCAGTGCAAGCAGCGATAGTTCGGGCAGCTCAAGCAGCGGAGACACCCCGAGTGTGGAAATATCGAAAACTTACAGTTTTTCTGATTACTATGATGATACGCTTGAAAGTTATATTGGAACAAATGAAAAAACAATTTACTTCCTTGATAGCGGCGTAGTATCTGTCGATTCTGCTGATGCGGATATATTGTCTTATACAACTACTGCAGGAAAGTCGACAAGCAGTACTGCAAGCGAGGAATATATAACCACTGGCGGAACGACGAATACATCAAGCGGCGTCGTTGGTAGATACTTTACTATAGACCTTTCTGCTTACGACGGTTATACCGTAAGTATTTCTGCAACTATGTCATCTACAAATAGCAATAGCCGTTATCTGATTTTATCGACGTCAAAGGATAATACAGATTATGGCGATTGCATAGCATATGCTGTATCCTCGTCCTCGAGCGCTACTGAGGACTCGGTATTGTCATATAAAGATACCGTATCAAGCAGTAATTCAATGCTTTATCTGACCTGTAGTGCCAGCATAAGGGTTTACTCTATTACTATAACGCTGACAAAGTAGAATTGTCATTGCGAGGCTTTGTAAAAGCCGTGGCAATCTAAGCTGGGCTGTCGCCTGT
>JAJQII010000108.1:0-8285 GCA_021199295.1 Clostridia bacterium | reverse complement strand
TGATAGCTGAAAGGCGTTATTGCTTGGCTGTTCGCGAGCCGCTAACGCTCTCGCGAGATCCTCACGTCGTTCGCTTTGCTCTCTCCTCAGGATGACGAGGGGAGCGGTCGTTTCAGCATAGAACGGCAGAAACACATATGTCATTGCGAGGCTTTGTAAAAGCCGTGGCAATCTAAGCTGGGCTGTCGCCTGTGGTGGTATGATAGCTGAAAGGCGTTATTGCTTGGCTGTTCGCGAGCCGCTAACGCTCTCGCGGGGTCTTTCGACTTCGCTCAAGACGACGGAAACACGATCGTCCAGTACGTCATCCTGAGCGGAGCGGCGTAAGCCGCGTAGTCGAATGGATCTCTCGCGAACGCGAGGAAAGTCAAGATAGACGGTATTCGGTTACTATACCACTGCAATATGGGCTCGCCCCCTCAATGGGATGCCTTACAAGGACAATAAAAACAAAAAGGAGAATAGATAATTGAAATCACGCAAAAAAATTACAATGTTAATATGCGTTGTTTTGGCTGTGCTGCTCGCCGTGTTTACGGTGGGTTACACTTTTGCGTGGTTTGCAGACTATGCCTCTATAGAGATAAGCCTGTATGCTGAGGAAGATGGCGGCTACTTTGAAAGCGGTGACGGCAAGTCAGAAGAAACCGCCTACGAAATAAAAACTTACAAGCATTTATACAACCTTGCCTGGCTGCAAAATTTGGGTAAGTTTGACGACGGCGTTTACTATTTTAAACTTTCCGCCGACATAAATATGTACGTAAACGGCGCGTACTACGTTATACCGCCTATAGGTAACGACGAATCCCCCTTTAACGGCGTGTTCAACGGCAACGGATATACAATATATAACCTTGTGGTTTCTACCGATAAAAACAAACTATCCAACACCGACGCGGCAAGGGCAGACTCCTACAATTTTTCCCAGTACGTGGGTATGTTCGGCAACACGGGTACAAGTTCAAATATCAAGAACTTTATTTTGTATAACCCTATAGTAGAGGTAGCCTCTGAAAATACCTCTTACAGCTCTGCCAGTTCGGCTTGCTGCGGTTTAGCCATAGGATATGTGGCAAATAAAGCGTCTTCTATAGGCGTGGTGGGCGGATATCTGTGCGTAAATAAAGACGGCTATTCCACATACAACAGCATATTGGGCGACAAATCTAACAGTATTACAACCTCGGTAACGGGCGGCTATACAACAACCACGGGCTCTGGCTCGGGCACTGGTACGAGCTTTGGCGGCAGTGTGGATATCCGTTCCATTATGTACCGTATGTATTATATAGATAAGTACAGTACTGCAAATGGCGGCAGCTGGACTACGCCGTCAATATCTTTTGGCGGACTTGAAAATGGATCGGATTCCTCTTATCCTAATTCTGGTTCTTACATGTCGCTTATTGTGAGTAACGACATAACGGATGACTATTATAAATCATATGCTTCTGAAGCAGTAGATACTAATAACATAGGTTACTATACTGGTAATGAGGCTAAAATATTACCAAAGCAAACTTACGCACAGTTGCTTGCTTCTGATTGTTACATTAACGGTAGTAGCACAGCTACCGGATCAAGCGGCAATGTTTCATCGTCATATATAGGTAAACTTACCGACGTAAATATTTACGAGTTTGTGGATAGTGGGTATACTTTTTCAGTACAGGTAAAAACCGATATGGACAGCAACGTAAAGAGCGACGTGCTTGAGCTCTTAAATCAGGATCTTGTATATACAATTACATTCAGCGGACAGGTTGATCAAAACAACTGGGTTACCATAAATAATGCTACTGTGGCTGGGGAAAAGTATGACGAGATAAACGTGCCGCCTAAATCTTTATGGTTTACACCGCAAGAGGACGGTATGGCAAAAATAGTCTTTTTGACTATGAACGACTGTTTGCGCAATATTTCGTTGTATAAAATTAACAGAACTAGTAAAGGTTCAAACGATCACGATTTTTATAGCGAAACAGTAAGCGGTCATGTAAGTATTGAGCAAATCACGAAGGTGTATAAATTTACCGATTCATACGGCAACGTTACTTATGAATATAATCCGACTACAACAACAGGCGGTACTTGCATTTACAGTTATGACTGGACTTGGAACAGCGGTTATTTTACCGACATGGTTTTTTATCTTGAAATACCCGTCTACGCAGGCACGGAATATGCTTTTGGCGCGGTAAATAGCAAAGAGGCGTATGTGCTTTATATGGATATAGGGCAGAACGGCACGGCAAGCTCTACAACGCAGAGCGACGGCAAATACAGCACAGATTACGATATTTCGGCTATAGACTTTATTTATAAGGGTGTTACTATATCGCAGACGTCTTTCAACTTCGAAGTAAAGAATGATGAGTATACGGCAAGCTCTACGCGCATAACGTTCAGCGCGGCAACGGGCGACAGCGCGACAATAGTCATGGGCTTTTACCGCAACGAGAACGGTTATTACAGCAGTACAGATACAGAGAATAGTTCTTACACGATAACTGTTACCTATTACGTGTCTGTTTACGGCGTGCCCTCAGGCAGTTATAGCAAAGCGTATTTATCCGTGGATAGCACGCTTAGCGGCTTGGATATACTCACATTAACGCCCGTATCTGAGTGATTTGGGGGGGGGTATTATCAAACCCCTTCGCCACAAGTGGCTCTCTTCCCCTTACAGGGGACGCAAGGGGGATGTGTCATTGCGAGGAGTGCCAAAGGCACGACGCGGCAATCTAAGCTGGATATGTTTCAGCTATCATTTGACAATAATAAGAGCTTTCCCCTTGAGGGGAAAGTGTCCTTACCATAGCTGCAAGCAAGGTAAGGACGAATGAGGTGTTGAGTATAAGAGTAATTTCCACCTCATTCGTCAACTTCGTTGACAGCTGTCTTATTTGCCGTAAGGACAACGGCAAATGCGGTCACCGTTTGCGCCTTTCACTATGCGCAAACTCATCTCGCCAATCCAAACAGTGTACCACACTGTTTGGGGAAATATTTGCTCGTCCCTCAAGGGGAAGGCTTACAGGTGCAAATGATAACTGAATACCGCCCGACTTGGTCGTTCGCGAGCCGCAACATTCTGTTGCTCTCGCGGGGTCTTTCGGCTACGCTCAAGACGACGGAAAAGCGGTCGTCCAGCACGTCATCCTGCGTGAGCGTTAGCGCTACTTTGCGCACCTTGTTATAAAAAGTTCTATAATATGGCGCAAAACGGAACGAAGCGTAAGCGTAGTGCAGTCGAATGGATCTCGCGCGAACGCGCGGAAAGCCAAGTTGGGCGGTATTCAGCAACCATATTACCGCAAATTAAAAAGGAGAGGATGTTTTGGGGCAGGTTTCTAACTTTATATTGTGCTTTGTGTTACAGCTTGCGGCAACTTTAGGGCTTATTTTTCTCTTTGGTAAAGTTATCGCATTATGCAACCGTAAATTTTACAGTGGATTCGGCTCTAAAAGCAAACTCGTGTGCCGCATTACCGGCATCATAGGCACTCCTATACACGAAAGTTCGCACGCGCTTTTCTGCCTGATATTCCGCCACAAAATAAAGGAAATTAAGTTTTACCAGATATCTTCTACCGACGGAACGCTGGGCTACGTCAACCACACGTACAACCCCAAAAGCCTGTACCAGCGCATAGGCAACCTGTTTATAGGTATAGCCCCTATCATTGTTGGATCGCTGATATTGTGCCTTCTTTCTTTCCTGCTATTGCCCGATATGTTTCTGGAAGTATGCGGGGAAATAATGGCGGTGGACTTTATTGCCGATACGGTAAATTCATTCGCTTGCATTGGCAGAGCGTTTTTAATCTGCTTTTCTTATATAACTAAGTGGCAGTGGTGGCTGTTTTTGCTTATCGGCAGTTTTATTGCCCTGCATATGACTTTAAGCCGTGCCGATATAAAGGGAGCGCTGTCGGGGCTGATATTTTTTATCGGCTTGCTGCTTGTTATTGATATCATTCTTGCTATAATAAGCCAAAGTCTTATAACGGGCTTTACAAGGTATATACTTATCTTCGGCAGTTTTATGTTGTTTTTCCTGCTTATATTTTTATTTATAATGCTTTTGCTGCTTGCTGTACAGGCATTAATTTCTCTGATATTCAAAAGACGCCGTTAATTGCGGCAATATAAAACAGCAAGGGCGGATTTTTAATATCCGCCCTTGCTGTTTTCTTTTCAAGGTCCTCATTCTATGTTCATTTATCATTCTAAAGAGCAAAACTTAAATAAAACTTAAAAACATAGTTTTTTATTATAAAGAAAAGCACCGCACACGTTTGTATACGGCACTTTCAACAAAAGGGAATAGAATGAGGATAAGCATATTAATTTTTGGTTCACGTTTTTAAGTAAACGCGTTGCCAAACTTTTTTATCTATAAGTATTGTAACGCAAATCAATATAAATTGCACGCGTTTTAATAATATAAATAAAAAATTTTACATATTTTTAACGGTGTGTTATTTGTTTTCCCCGTCGTCTATGTTCTTTGTTTCGTCTACGTCTATAACGTTGCCGTTCTTCTTTGCTTCTTTTTTGACTGCATTTTGCACGTTGTTAAGGAATATAAGCACAACAAAGTTATATACGGCTTCTAAGATAACCAGAACGCCGAGCGTTATAAACAGCCACCTTTGGGAATCGAGCACGAGCACTAAAATTGCCAGAACAATTTCTACGGCTGCGCCTACAAGGGGAGCAACCCAGCCTTTTTGCTTTAACCTTATTTTGTCGCATACTTCCTGAATTTTTTCAAAGCCGTCTATAAACAGTACAACCGCAAGTAAAAGCAGAATTAAAGACATAAGTGAAGACAGCCAGTTGCTCTTTACGCAAAGGATAATGCCCAATGCAAGGTAGGTAAGCCCGTTAAAAAGGTATTTGCCTTCAGCCTCTTTAGCATGCGTTACAAAGTACGTTACCGTAAGAATGACGCCGCCTATTATCATTATAACCCCTACGATTATCGCAAGGACTTTGATAAAATTCTCGGATTCAACGATAAGCAGGATACCTAAAATCAGCTCTACTATGCACCATACCAGCGCTATAGCGTTCTTTTTTAAAAATTCCATTTTTTGTCTCCGTCAAGGGCTCTGTTTGCCCCAGAAATATACTTATATTTTAGCATAAACCGTACATTGCCGCAACAAATGACACTGTTCATAATTTTGTCGTATTGTTGTGAATAAAACATTTTATGACGAATTTGTTTTATTTACGTCAGAAAACTTGTTTTTTGTACGGCGCTATTATATAATTTATGAAATAATACCTCGGGGTATGCACATATGAAAGAAAACCAAAGGGTAACCATTACAAAACGGATGCTTAAAGAGAGCCTGTTAGCACTTTTAAAGGAAAAGGACTTAGACAGCATTACGGTATCAGAGCTCTGTTCGCGGGCACAGATAAACCGTACTACTTTTTACAGATACTACAAACTCCCTGCCGACGTGTTTTCAGAGATAGAAAAGGGACTTGTAGAGGATATGCAGGCGGCGATAGACGGAATAAAGACCGAGGCAGACGCTAAAAATTACCTGTTGAAATTGTGTCGCGACTGCCAGGATAAATCGGGCATAGTAGGCTACTTTTTGCGCTACGACTTCGGCAACAACCACGCCAGTGTTTTAGGTAATCTTTATAAAAACAGCGAGAGAAATTTTTTTGACAGGACAGATTCTGAAGACGAGTATTCTAAAATCGTGGGCACGTATTTTGCGGGAGGCTCTTATTTTATACTGCGTATGTGGGCGGAGGGGGAAATTGAACGCACCCCTGAAGAAATGGCTTCGCTTTTATTTAAACTTATGACAAGCGATTATTCTTCTATGTTCCGCAAATAGGTGGGGAATTTGGGTAGAATGATAGCTGAAAAGCGTTTTTACTTGGCTTTCCGCGAGCCGCTTCGCTCTTGGCGCGCGAGCGATAGCGATACTCTAAGCACCTTATTCTTGCGTCCCCTGTAAGGGGAAGAGAGCCACTTGTGGCGAAGGGGTTTTCAGATAATAAGGCGCAGATGGGGCTCTACCCCGTGGCAATCCCGCGCGGACGCGCGACCAGCAGGCAAGACGGCAGATTAGTTGTTTAAAAATAATACGTTTATTCTAATTAATCCTCGCCTTGTTAAAAAGGTCGTAATGATAGCTGAAAAGCGTTTTTGCCTGGCTTTCCGCGAGCCGCAAATAAATTTGCTCTCGCGAGATCCTCACGTCGTGCTTTCAGCACTCCTCAGGATGACGTGCAGGGCGGTCATCCAGCTCTTAAAGCGGTAGAATGATAGCTGAATATCGTCTATGCTTAGCTTTTCCCGCACACCCAATTAGTTCAGCCATATATGCAGGGGAATTTATAAAAAAAGTACCGCACTTTACGTGCGGCACTATACAGAAATGGGATAAAGAGGGTGTAATCGTATAAAAGTTTATCTCAGACTCGGGAAGAACCTTTGTAGAAAGGGATGTGTTTGCCCGTCCTTTTTTACACAGTTGTCGTTGATCTGGTCGGCAAACATCTGCTCGGCAAGGGTTAAAGAATTGGCTAACCCGTATTTTTTTGCAAAATTTGCGTATCTGCCGCCAGCTGCCGCGCGTTCGTCGGGGTGTTCGAACCAGTAGTCCATTTTACGGGCGAGGTCGTCCTCGTCGTTGTCTTTAAACAGGGAGAGCGGAGAAAGGGAAAATTGCTTTGTTGCCGAAAGGTCGCTCTCGGCAATGACGGGCACAAGTCCGCAGGCTATCGCCTCTATGCAGGCTATCGCCTCTATTTCTACCGTGGCGGAATGTACATATAAGTCGCTTGCCTGTAATTTTTTTATAAGTTTTTCTTTGGGTAAAAAGTCAAAGCTTACGTCTACGTCAAGTTTTTCTGCAAGTTTTTGTAGCTTGTTTTTTTGTGTGCCGTTGCCTAAAAGGGTAAGGTGTATGTCCTTTTTATGGGCGCTCTTGGCTATCGCCTTTATTATAACCTGCTGGTTTTTTTCGGGCGCGAGTCTGCCCGTCATAACTACTTCGAATTTTTCGTTTTTGCATTTTTCCACAGGGGGAACAAAGGCGGGGTCATAGCCGTTGGATATAACGTAAAGCTCGCCCTTATAGCCGTGGTCGGCAAGCTGCTGCGCGATAAACGCGGTGGGGCAGTGTATTCTGTCAAAATTCTTATAGAACGTCTTTTTTAAATACCAGTATATAAAGCTGTTGATGGGCTTAATTTTTTCAAGGTGGGCGTTGTAAGATACGTTTTCCGGCTGGACGTGGAATGCCGCCGTGGTGGGTATGCCCATTTCGTCGGCGAGTTTTTTGCACTTCTTTTCCAGCTTGAACGGGAATATAAAATGCACTATGTCCGCCCCCGTAAACGCATGCCGTATTTTTTCCTCGTCAAATTTACCGAATTTTATCTGGCTCTTTGCTGAAACTTCGGTAAGCACAGGCACGTACCTTTCTTTTACGGGGCAGTCGTTTTCCCCGTCAGCCCCTATGGCGACTATGCGGACTTCGTGGCCTTTTGCCGACAGTCCGTCAGCAAAGCGCCGTGCCGTCATAACCGAGCCATTCGTAAGGCTGTCTATAAGGTCTATAACAATAACTATGGTCATTTATTATCTCCGTTTATAAAAAAAGGTAAAATTTACCTGCGTCTTTTTTGTATCTTACTTACATTCTAAAGTAAATTCGTAAACGCAACATAAACTTACGGTGATTATTTTGTCAAATAAGCGCCTTATTGCAATTTTCGAAGGGAATTTTGGTAAGCGTCGCCTAAAATTTAATGTTAAAGGGCGTGGAGTGAAGCCACGCCCTTTAACAATGTTTATTTGTTCTTTATCGTAAGTATTTCAAAATCAGTTTTCAGTAATTTTTTCGTAAGCTATTCGCGGGGTGTTATCTGAAGTATAAATTATTCCGCATTTTTTAAACCCGTGTTTGGAAATTAAATGTTGCATTATTTTGTTATCCTTGTGGGTATCTATCCGCAAATGGTTTATAACCATCTCGCAATAGCTTATAACGGTTGAAAATACGCCTTTGACTTTACCGCTGCTTGCTATTCTGTGAATTGCGCCGTAAATTTCGTCCGAAAGCCATTCACCGTTTTCTATGTAGCTGTAAGTCGCGTCAAAGCCTATAATAAACGCAAACGCCGCAACAATTTCGCCTTCTTCTATAACATAAAGATTTTTATTTTCAATGTCGTTTATCAGCGTTTTTTCCGACGGCTCGCTATCTTTCCATTGCGTAGGATTGCCCGTATTT
>JAJQII010000047.1 GCA_021199295.1 Clostridia bacterium | reverse complement strand
CCCTATATCTACCTTACAGGCGGAGATCCAATTCTTCACCCTGATTTCTGGAAGCTGCTGCAGCTTTTCAAAAACGATAACACCCGTTTTTGTATTATGGGCAACCCGTTTCATCTTACCGATGAAGTTTGCTCGCATATGAAAGAAATGGGATGCGTTAAGTACCAGCTTTCACTTGACGGCCTTGATGAGACGCACGATATGTTCCGTAAAAAAGGATCTTTTAAAACCACACTCGAAAAGATACCAGTCATAAAAAATTCGGGAATGTGGTGCGCTGTAATGACGACCGTTTCAAAGACGAATATGCAAGAAATTCCCGCACTTATTGATCTTGTGGCAGAGCTTGGCGTAGACGTTTATGCCATAGGCAGATATTGCCCCACAAGCAGGGAAAAGGCATATGACTCTGACATTCATATACCGCCTTTGGAGTACAGGCAATTCCTTGAAAAGTGTTGGCAAAAATACGAACAGAATAAAAACTGCGGCACTACGTTCCAGTTGAAAGACCATCTGTGGACGCTGTTTCTGTATGAGAAAGGTTTATATAAAATTCCCGACTGCGACAATATTGTAGATGGGTGTAATTGTGGCAGAAATCATATTACTGTTTTGCCGAACGGCGATATTTACGCCTGCCGCAGAATGGAGAGCAAAGTCGGCAATATAAATGAAATTTCGCTTTATGATGCGTGGACAAGCGAAAATATGAACGCGTACAGGCAATACGACAAATTTACCAAATGCAGTAAATGCGAACTTAAAAACGTATGCCGCGGATGCCCTTCCGTAACTTACGGATATAAGGGCAATATGTACGATGCCGACCCGCAGTGTTGGAAAAAGGTATAAAGGAGCGTGTTATGGATAATTTAACTATGAACGCCGTCGTGCTTAACGGCATAACCAGCGCGGACGACGTTAAGATAACGCAGTGCAAAATTCCCGAAGTCGTTTCGGGATGGGTACTTATAAAAATTAAGGCGTTCGGGCTAAATCATTCTGAAAGTATATTGCGTTTAAGCGAGATTAATGCCGACTACATACAAAAACCGATAATCCCAGGCATAGTGTGTGCGGGAGAGGTAGCCGACGCGTCTGACACGAATTTTAAAATCGGACAAAAGGTTGTCGCTCTTATGGGCGGAATGGGCAGAAGTTATAACGGAAGTTATGCGCAGTACGCGCTTATACCCGCCGACCACGTTTTTGCCGTAGATACCTGCCTGCCCTGGGTAAAACTTGGCGCTATACCTGAAACTTATTTTACAGCGTGGGGCTCGCTGTTTGAATGTCTTAACTTAAAACCTGCCGAAACATTGCTTGTAAGGGGCGCGACTTGTTCGCTCGGCTATGCAGCCATTCAGATAGCTAAATCTTACGGCTGCCGTGTAATAGCAACTACCCATAAAAAAGAAAAATTGCAGTTATTGGATGAAGTCGGGGCGGATATGGCTTTATTGGACGAAGGTATTCTTTACGGCAAAATAAAAGCCGATAAGGCGTTGGAACTTGTAGGACCAAAGACGCTGCGGGATACGATGCGCTGTGTAAAACGCGGAGGAATTGTCTGCAATACGGGAATACTCGGCGGCGTGTACTATCTTAACGGCTTTGACCCTATAAAGGAAATCCCGAACGGTGTTTATCTTACTGGGTTTTTCTCTAATTATCCGTCTGCTTCGGTTATTAAAGAAATGGTCGCCTTTATTGAAAAGCATAATATAGAGCCGAAAATTGCCAAAGTCTTCCATTTTGACGATATAAAAGAGGCTGTAAAATTGCAGGATAACGGCGGCTTTGACGGAAAAATTGTAATAGAAGTATAGTAGACATTATATAAAACACAAGCATAAGACTGATGTCTTATGCTTGTGTTTGGTCGAAGCGACGGGATTCTCGCCTTGAGCGGACGCGCACGGTTGACAGCCCAAGCCGAGGGCTGTCAAGTCGCAGGTAGAGCCCTGCGACTAAACCTCCCCACGAATCCCGTATTACTTCTCAATAAAACACAAGCATAAGACATTAGTCTTATGCTTGTGTTTGGTCGAAGCGACGGGATTCGAACCCACGACCTCTTGGTCCCGAACCAAGCGCGCTACCAAACTGCGCTACGCTTCGAAACAGCGATTTCAAGATAAGTTTTTACCTTACTTAAAACCGCTGTCTTTGGAGCAGGCGACGGGAGTCGGACCCGCCGAAATCAGCTTGGGAAGCTGACGCCATACCGCTAGGCGACGCCTGCATTTTATAAAATTATATAAAAAGCGGAGCAGCTCCCTGCCCCGCTTTTTTGGTTGAGGTGACGGGACTTGAACCCACGACCTTCTGGTCCCTAACCAGACGCGCTACCAAACTGCGCTACACCTCAAAGCCGTTAATTGCAAACAGCAGTATTTATTATACTTAAAAAGCTGGAAATTGCCAAATGTTTTTAACGGCTTTTTTCAAAAATTTTAAAAATTATTTTTTGTTTAATCCTTTCATAAGAGTAAAAGCAATTTTAAATACCTATTACTTTTTCTATCTCGGCAATTATTTTAGCGTTGCCGCTTTGTATGTCGCACATTTCAAGGTTTTTCTCAAGATTAGCGTCTTCTATAGTGTTTTTAATTTCCCGTAAAAGATTTTCGGGCGTAAGTTCTCTTTGCCTGAGTACACGGCAAAGCCCTTTCTTATAAAAGTAATCTGCGTTTTGCAGCTGGTCGCCGCGGCTTGCCTTGTTTTCAAGGGGAATAAAAAGGGTAGGTATTTTATTGGCGATAAGTTCAAATGCCGAGTTAGAGCCGCATCTTGCCACGGCGCAGTCTGCCGCCGTGTAAGCCGCACCCATGTCGTCGATATATTCATATTGCCTGTAACCGTTTATGTTGTTTTGTCGGATATTCCCTTTGCCGCATATATGGATTACATTATATTCGCTGCATAGCTCAGGCACAATTTTGCACAATGCCGAATTTATCGCCGCAGAGCCGCTTCCGCCGCCAAACACAAGTATAGTTTTTTCTTCCGTCGAGATTAAATTGTTCAAGCGCTTTGGTGTCGCAGTGCATCACGTCAGAACGCAGGGGCGAGCCCGAATAAATACCGTTTTTGCATCTTTTAGCCGTCTCTGGGAAAGAGGTAAAAGTGCATACACTGAATTTGCCGATAATCTTATTTGCAAGCCCTGTACTCAGGTCTGATTCGTGCGTAAACACGGGTATGCCTGCTTTTTTCGCGGCAATGGCAGGGGGAATGGAGGCGTAGCCGCCTTTGCAGAACACCGCGTCAGGGCAGGAAGTTTTTATAATATTTTCCGCCTGTTTTATAGCTTTAAAAAGTTTTAAAGGCAGTTTTAAATTTGCAAAAAATTTTCCGCGTATAAGTTTCACGCTGTCAAAGGTATAATATTTCAGCCCTTCGCGTTTGCATATCCCGCGTTCTATGCCGTCCGTTCCCGCGTATTCAGTTTGGTACTTTCCGTAAAGGTCGCGGCACAGCGCAATGTTGGGTATAACGTGCCCCGCGCTTCCTCCGCCGCAAAACAGGATTTTTTTCATATTCTATTGTATTTATTATTGTTCGCCGTTATGAAAATTAACCGCTGTGATTTGGCTTCGACTTAAAAATGTAAATTAGGGTTGACAGAGTCGAAAGGAAGTAGTAAAATAAAATTAATTATGGAAGCTATTTATGTTATTGCAATAGTGGTAGGCGCTGTAATAGTAATCCTGCTTGCCGCATTCGTTTTGTCGTATATAAAAAGGCGGGAAAACGCCAAAGACCTTAAAGAAGAACTCGACGAAACTTATTCCGATCCTGGTTTAGCAAAAATGGAATACGATATCGCCTTTTACGACGATGAAACCCAGAACAAAATAAACGCAATGAACCAGAAGACGGACGAACAGGTAACGATAGAAGACGTTATCAGCAGTGATGCCCCTGCTTCGCCTGAAGAAAACGCAATTTTTGCAAAAATTGACGACGAGGGCATGGAAGAAATTTCAGGTAATTATAATCCACAGGATCACAAGGGGTAAATTTGCATATTTTTGCCGTTTACAGAGGAATAATATAAGTACGGAATTCAAATTTTTTCTGAAAAATCACCTGCGTACTTGATTTTTTCACAAGTCGTTGGTACAATAAAATAAAAAAATTAAGGAGATAAAATATGGAAATTCTCGATAAATTTTCATTAAAAGGCAAAATCGCCCTTGTAACGGGTGCTTCTTACGGCATAGGTTTTGCCATCGCAACGGCTTATGCCCAGGCAGGCGCTACCATCGTATTTAACGATATCAAGCAAGAACTTGTAGACAAGGGCTTAAAGTCTTACGAAGAACTCGGTATCAAAGCTCACGGCTATGTTTGCAACGTATGTGACGAACAGGCTGTAAACGAAATGGTTGCTGATATCGAAAAGAATATCGGCGTAATTGACATCCTTGTAAATAACGCAGGTATCATCAAAAGGATTCCTATGTGCGATATGACTGCCGACCAGTTCCGCCAGGTGGTAGACGTAGACCTTAACGCGCCTTTCATTGTTGCAAAAGCAGTTATTCCCTCGATGATCAAAAAGGGACACGGCAAGATAATTAACATCTGTTCTATGATGAGCGAACTCGGCAGGGAGACTGTTTCCGCTTACGCGGCAGCAAAAGGCGGCCTCAAGATGCTCACAAGGAACATCGCTTCCGAATACGGCGAATACAATATCCAGTGCAACGGCATCGGCCCCGGTTATATAGCAACTCCCCAGACAGCTCCTTTGCGTGAAAAACAGCCCGACGGCAGCCGCCATCCTTTCGACCAGTTTATCATAGCTAAAACGCCTGCAGCACGCTGGGGCGATACAAGCGACCTTCAGGGTCCTGCCGTATTCCTTGCGTCCGACGCTTCCGACTTTGTAAACGGCCATATCCTTTACGTAGACGGCGGTATTCTTGCTTATATCGGCAAGCAGCCCTAAAGTGTATTAATTCAATTCGTAGATCCCTGTCTTTACGGCAGGGATTTTGTAATGCAATCAAATTTGGCGGCATAGTACAACCTGTAAAAGACATATGTTACAGCAAAACCATTTGTGGTTGGCGGTGGCATATGTTTTTAGAGTTTTTAAGTTTACTGTTTACAAAAATATTTTTCTTTACAGGCGCGGTGCAGGGCAAGGGTTCGTTCCCCCGTCCGCTTACGCCCGAAGAGGAGAAGAAATATCTTGCGCTTGCCAGGCAGGGCGATAAAGAGGCAAAAAATATACTGGTAAAGCACAATATGCGCCTTGTCGCCCATATAGCAAAAAAATATACGGGCGCAGCCGAAACAGACGATCTTCTTTCCGTCGGTTCTATCGGTCTTATCAAAGCTATAAATACCTATCAGGATGGCAAGGGCACACAGCTTGCCACTTACACGGCACGCTGCATAGAAAACGAAATTTTAATGCTTATTCGGGCTGGCAAAAAACATAAGAACAACGTGTCGCTTTCCGAGCCCGTCGGGATGGATAAAGACGGCAACGAGCTTACATTGATAGATTTACTGGCAGAAAAGGAAGACAGCGTGTTTTCCCAGGTGGAAAAATCTATCCAGCGGGAAAAATTTGTAAAACTTTTAAAGGGCATTTTAACCGAAAGGGAGTTTACCATAATCTCTATGCGATACGGCTTAGAGGGCGGCTGCCCCGTACCCCAAAGGGAAGTGGCAAAGGCGCTCGGTATTTCCCGTTCTTATATCTCCCGCATAGAAAAGAGGGCGATAGAAAAAGCAAGGGCAAAACTTAATAAGGACGATTTTTTTACCGATTAGCCTTGACATTGCTTTTTGATAATGTTAATATACTGGTATGAACATTTTTGCAATTAAAAACGGATACGTTTACGCTTACGCATATTACCATGGCGGTATATATGTTTTATAAGCGTGGGGTAAACGTTTTATCTTTGTCTTTGTAACCGTTTACCTTAAGGTAGGCGGTTTTTTTGTTGCAAAAAATGTTATCGGATGGTAAAATAAAAGAGTAATTGAAAGAGAGGTTATTATTATGGCTAACGTAATGGACGTTTTAAGGGAAAGGGGCTTTATAAAGCAGACCGTTTACGAAGAAGATTTGTATAAACTTTTAGGCAGCGAAAGCGTTCCCTTTTATATAGGGTTCGATCCCACGGCAGACAGCCTGCATGTAGGGCACTTTATGCAGCTTATCGCTATGAAGCATATGCAGCAGGCGGGGCACAGACCTATAATTCTTATAGGCGGAGGCACTGCAATGATAGGCGACCCTTCTGGCAAGACGGATATGCGCAAAATGATGACGCGCGAAACGATAGATTACCATGTGGAATGTTTCAAAAAACAAATGGCTCGTTTTATCAGCTTCGAGGGCGACAACGGCGCTATAATAGTAAATAACGCCGACTGGCTTTTAAACCTTAATTACGTAAACTTTTTAAGAGATATAGGCGTACATTTCTCTGTGAACGAAATGCTCAGGGCAAAGTGCTTTGAAACGAGGCTCGAAAGGGGACTTTCCTTCCTTGAATTTAACTATATGCTTATGCAGGGGTACGACTTTTTGGTACTCTATAAAAAATACGGCTGCAAGCTCGAACTCGGCGGTGACGACCAGTGGTCCAATATCCTTGCGGGCGCAAACCTTATAAGGGTAAAGGAAAAACAGCCAGCCTACGCTATGACGTTTACCCTTCTTACCACTTCCGACGGCAAAAAGATGGGCAAAACGGAAAAGGGAGCGGTATGGCTTGACGAGAACAAGACCACGCCCTACGAGTTTTACCAGTACTGGCGCAACATTGCCGACGACGACGTGGAAAAGTGCTTAAAACTTTTGACATTCCTGCCCCTTGGCGAAATTGCCGGGCTCACCGCCCACAAAGACGAGAGGATGAACGCCGCTAAAGAAAGGCTCGCGTTCGAGCTTACCAAAACCGTCCACGGCGAAGAAAAGGCTGTCGCCGCGCGTTCGCAGGCAAAGGCGGCTTTCGGCGGAGGCGGCGAATTGCCTTGTGCCGAAGTTTCCGTAGAGACTAAAACGATAATCCCCGTTATGGTTGCCGCAGGCTTATGCTCGTCTAACGGCGAAGCAAGAAGGCTCATTCAGCAGGGCGGCGTATCCATAAACGACGGCAAAGTGACCGATATCAACGCACCCGTAGCCGACGGCGACGTTATACACAAGGGTAAAAAACAGCACGTAAAAATACTATTCAAATAAATTACAAGAGGGTTAAGCTTTGCAATCGCAGTTTACAGGCAATACGTTAAAATTATTCCTATATTTACTGCTGCTTGTCATAGGCACGGTATTTACCCTCGGCATTGCATATCCGTGGCTTATGTGTTTGATTTACCGATGGGAGATTAAAAACACATTAATAAACGGCAGGCGGCAGTACTTCGACGGCAAGGGCAGCGACCTGTTTAAAAAGTATATCAAATGGCTGCTTTTAACCATTGTAACATTCGGCATATATAAAATATGCCTTACAAAAAACATAATGGTCTGGAAAACCAGCCATACCCACTTCGAGGGAAATACTTCAGGCGTTTCCGTATATAAATGCGGCATAGTTGAAAAACTGTTGATGCTGGTAAAATACTACGCGATAATAATATGCACGCTTACCATAGGCTACAGCTGGGCGCATTGCTACGAAACCCGCTGGATGGCTGAACATACCGTTATAGACGGTTGCCGTCTTGGTTTTAACGGTAAGGGCATAAATTATCTTGGCAAACTTGCGCTTAGTATACTCCTGGTAATATGCACTGCAGGCATATATGTTATATGGCTTCCCGTGAAATTCAAAAAGTGGGAAGTTGAGCATACTTTTATCTGATAAAATTATGGAAAGAGAGTATTTATCTGTAAGCGGGGAGCATTGCACCGAAAAGGTGATAGAGCGTTCCCGCTTTATTACAACTTCCGCCCATGCCGAAAGCGAAGAAGAGGCGCGTGCATTTATCTCGCGCGTTGCAAAAAAGTATTCCGACGCCACGCACAACTGCTATGCGTTTATTGCCGACAGTCTGGGCAATCTCCCCCGATTTTCAGACGACGGCGAGCCGTCCGGAACGGCGGGAATGCCTATTTTAGAGGTAATAAAGAATAAAAAACTTTATTGCACGGCGGTGGTGGTAACCCGTTATTTCGGCGGAATAAAGCTGGGGGCTGGCGGGCTCGTACGCGCCTATTCGGGCTGTGCGGCAGAAAATTTGCAGTCCGCCCGCAAACTTTTATTTTCCCCCTGCGTAAAGTTAAAGTACGTAACCGATTATACTTTGGCGGACGCGGCTTCACGTTTTTTCGCCTCGCGGGAATGTAACGTCCTGGGAACGGATTACGCGGACGCTGTTACTTTTACCATAGCAGTAAAAAGCAGCCTTGCGGCAGAATTTGACGCGGCCGTGACCGACAGGTTAAACGGCAAAATAAAATTAATATCGCGCGAACAATTTATCCACGGTTTTGAGGTATAAAAAAAGCGGGCTTTGTGCAATTGCCGTAGGGATTTTTAGAAACAAATAAAAAATTAAAATATTATAGTAATTGCACTTTCAAGCGAAACAGCAAAAAAGTCATTAGCTAAAACTAATGACTTTTTTATCGTTTGCTTTTAAAATATGTTAAGCTCCTGTAACAAAATTAAACTGATTTAATAAAACACTATGGGATTTAATTTTAAAACCATCAGCAACTTTAATTATATTTTTTTCATAAGGGTTGACATAACCATAAAAATAAAGACGCAACTTTTTTACATCATATTCTTTATCAATAACATAAGTTTCATAAACATCAATCGGATATGGCTGTTTTTTTCCATGTGTTGATCCCAAGCGATCCAAGTATCCAAACATACCTGAATTACCCATTTTTGCAATTATAACTTCCCCATGACAACCCTCCATTTCAGAAATAATAGCCATAGCTAATTTTGCGTTTAACATTGTTCCGCTAATTGATCCCATTGGTTCATCACACGAAAAACCACAACCTGTATAAGTTGCTTCATCTGTAGCAAGTGCTGGAATCTTATTTAAAATATACTTAATGAAATCGCAATAAGGCATATTTATTGCGACCTGTTCCGTTTTTAAACCAAGCATAAAATGATATGCTGCTTTGACATATTCGAACTTATATGCATATATTGTGCCAAAAAGCATTTGCGGGATAGCATACTCACGCAACCACTCCATATAAAGATCACTTTCACGAACAAAACAATCTTTGGGTTTTCTCTTTATAACGTTTTCATATAAAAGTTGTGTTTGATTTAATGCCTCGTTCAAATCTATTTCATAACCAAAGCATCCAAAAATAAGCGGAAATATCAGTTTGCTAGCTTCGTCCGCCAATAAATTTCCATATTTTTGCTTTTTAAGTTTTAATTCTTCTATTTTTTGTTTGTTATATGTAAAATCAGGCATAAATCCTGGTAATATTTTTTGCATTTCAGCAAAACTTTTTTCGTTTACTACCTGTCCAATCATATTATTCATAGATTGAGTATTGTTTACTTCATAATCAATATTATCGGTTTTAGTATCGTCATCGTCAAAAAGTCCCAGTTTATCTTCTACTTTTTTATCTTCTTGTGTTTGATTATCTCTTATATTATCAAATAAATCGGAGTCACTAACTTGTGTGTCGCATTTACCTACAGGAGTAGATGAATACAGAATGCCATATTTTACACATAAAGCTTGTTGAAAAGTTCTTAATATGGCATCATAAAATGTTTTCATTGTTTTGTTGTCTTCGTGAGATATGTATATGCAGTTTTCGTCTTTTATATATTTTGATACTGCGCCGCGCCCAACAAAAACTTTCATCTCTTTTAATGTGTTATCCAACTTTTCTGGCTTTACAAATAGCTTCAGAGGATAAGCGTGTTCAGGAAGGAAATGATCAGCATCTATATTAGTTGATATATCATCATTTTCAGTACTATTATTTTGAGGACAAGCCTGAGTTGTTTTTGTTTCTTTTATTGATGATTTTGCATAAACATTTTCTTTTTTCTTATTGATACAATATTTCTCTTCCTGCTTTTTACAATTTTTATCTGCCATAATCATAAAATGAACTGAACCTGTAATAAATCCTATACCGTTCCCTATAAGAATTGCTCCTGTATAGTTTGAAAATGGCTCAATTAATAATGCTATAACGAGTATCATTACATACGCAAAGATACTAAAATAAATAGTTAGAATATAATTTTTCAGTGCCCAACCATTTTTCCATTTGCATTTTACATATATATAAAT